>NZ_MQUI01000050.1:0-25861 GCF_001970915.1 Sphingomonas sp. Sph1(2015) | reverse complement strand
TCGCGGCGGTCCCCCTCCCCGTGCCGGGGAGGAACTATAATGCCCCTTGCACACCCCCATCATGCGGTGCAGCATGGAACCCAGGTACAAGGGGGAGCGTAACGACCGGATGGGGACTATCGCCGCGTTCGACGAAATCATGGGGGCTTCCGGCGCAGTGACGCCGCGGCCCGAATTATCCGCGCTTCAACGCTGGCTCGATCACACTCCCGATAGCGAACTCCGCCGCCGCCAGCAGGCGGCAGAGGCGACCTTCCGCCAGCTGGGCATCACCTTTGCCGTCTATGGCGAAAGCGATGCGGCCGAGCGGATCATCCCCTTCGACATCGTGCCGCGTGTCTTCCTGCCCGACGAATGGGCGCGCCTGTCCGAAGGGCTGGTCCAGCGGGTCGAGGCGATCAACGCCTTTCTCGACGATATCTATGGCGAACGAAAGATCCTGCGCGACGGCATCCTGCCGCCCGACCTGATCTTCGGCAATCCGCAGTTCCGGCCCGAGATCGCGGGAATGCGCCCGCCGCACGGCGTCTGGGCGCATATCTGCGGCATCGACCTGGTGCGCACCGGCCCGGACGATTTCTTCGTGCTGGAGGACAATGCCCGCACGCCCTCCGGCGTCAGCTACATGCTGGAAAACCGCGAGGCGATGTTGCGCCTCTGCCCCGAGCTGTTCCGCCAGTTCCGGGTGGCCGCCGTCGACAGCTATCCCGACCGGCTGCTCGCCACGATGAAGTCGGTCGCGCCGCACGGCGTCGCCGAGCCGACCTGCGTCGTCCTGACGCCGGGGCATTTCAACTCCGCCTATTACGAACATAGCTTCCTGGCCGATTCGATGGGGATCGAGCTGGTCGAGGCGGCCGATCTGGTGGTCGATGACGATATCGTCTGGATGCGCACCATTGCGGGCCGGGTGAAGGTCGATGTCATCTATCGCCGGGTCGATGACGACTTCCTCGATCCCCTGGTCTTCCGCCCGGATTCCATGCTGGGCGTACCCGGCCTGATCGCGGCCTATGCGGCGGGCAATGTCGCGATTCTCAACGCGCCGGGCAACGGCATCGCCGACGACAAGGCGATCTACAGCTATATGCCGGACATCGTCCGCTATTATTCGGGCGAGGAGCCCAAGCTGAAGAATGTCGACACCTGGCGCTGCCGCGAGCCGGAGGCGCTGGCCTATGTCCTCGACCATCTGGACGAACTGGTGGTCAAGCTGGTCGACGGATCGGGCGGTTACGGGATGCTGGTCGGCCCGACCGCCACCAAGGCGCAGATCGAGCATTTCCGCGCCGCGCTGATCGCCGAGCCGCATCGTTACATCGCCCAGCCGACGCTGGCGTTGTCGACCGTGCCGACCCTGGTCGAAAGCGGGGTCGCGCCGCGCCATGTCGATTTCCGCCCCTTCGTCCTGACCGGTCGCAACGGCGTGGAGGTGACGCCGGGCGGGTTGACCCGTGTCGCTCTTCGCGAAGGGTCGCTGGTCGTCAATTCCAGCCAGGGCGGCGGCACCAAGGACAGTTTCGTCCTGCTCCATCCCGAACCCGACAGCTGGGTGCATGTGCAGGGCCAGCAGTCGCAGATCCAGACGCAGGGGGTGCGCTGATGCTTTCGCGGACCGCATCCTCGCTCTATTGGCTGGGCCGCTATTTCGAGCGGGCCGATTTCATCGCCCGGCTGGTCGAGGCGACCGTCCGGCTCGACGTGCTGTCGCCGCGCTCGGCGGGGCTGGCCGCCTGGGGCTCGGCGCTGGCCGTCACCGACACCGCCAGCGCCTTTGCCGAGGGCGGGCGCGAGCTGCGCCGTCGCGAGGTCGCGCGCTTCCTGACGGTCGAGACCTGCCATCCCGGCTCGATCGTGCGCTGCGTCGACATGGCGCGGACGAACGCGCGGGCGGTGCGCACCGCGCTGACCCGCGAGGCGTGGAGCGCGATCAACCGCGCCTGGCTGCATTTCGAGGCCAGGCCCGCCGCCGATGATCCCACCGCCGTCCTCGGCCTGGTCGAGGCGGTGAAGAACGAGACGCGTGGTTTCGAGGGCGCCGTCCACCGGATGCTGCGCAACCAGACGACCTGGTTCATCCGGCTGGGCCAGGCGGTGGAGCGGGCGGACAATACCGCGCGGCTGCTCGACGTGAAGTACCACATCCTGCTGCCGGCGGGCGAGCGGATCGGCGGCGTCGTCGATCGCGACCAGTGGACGACGATCCTCCAGACCGTGTCCGCCGTAACCGCCTATCGCTGGCTCTATTCCGACGGGCTGAAGCCCGCCAACGTCATCGACCTGCTGATCGCGCGCGCCGAACTGCCGCGCAGCCTGGCGGCGTCGGTCGAGGAAACGGTGGACGTGCTGGGGCAGCTTGCCCGGCGTACGGGGCAGCATGGGGAGGCGGATCGTATGGCGAGGTTGCGGGCCAATCGGATGACGAAGACGCGGTCGGGCGATGTGATCGCGGGCGGGCTTCACCAGTTTCTCGAAGCCTTTATCCAGGAGAATGCCCTGCTGCACGGCGCCATCGGCCGTCAGTTCAAGTTCGCCTGATGCGCATCGCGATCGAGCACCAGATCGTCCACCGCCCGAAACCGGGTCGGCCGACCATGGTCCAGATGCTGCGCCTGACGCCGGAAAATCATGACGATCAGACGGTGGCAAACTGGCATATCGACGTCGACTGCGACGCGCGGCTGCGGCGCGGGCAGGACGGTTTCGGCAATGCCGTGACCATGCTCTATATCCAGGACGCGCCCGAGAGGGTGACGATCACCGCGACCGGCGAGGTGCTGACCAGCGATGCGCATGGCCTGGTGCGCGGGACGACCGAGACGCTGCCGCCCGCCCTGTTTCTGCGCGCGACCCCGGCGACGCCCGCCGATGCCGCGATTGCGGCCTTTGCCGAAGAGGCGATACGCGGCGCGGACAGCAGCCTGGCGGCGCTCCATGCGATGAATGCCGCGCTCCACCGCCGCTTTGCCAGCGCTGCGCAAAGCCCCGCGACGGACGCGGCGGCGGCTTTTGCCTCGGAGGCGGCGGGGGCGTGCGATCTGGCGCATATCTTCTGCGTGGCGGCGCGGTCGCTGGGGGTGCCGGCCCGGTTCGTCTCGGGCTTCGCGTCCTGGGATGACGCGGCGGGCACCACGGCGCATTGCTGGGCGGAAGCCTATATCGAGGGGCTGGGCTGGATCGGATTCGATCCGAGTATCGGGCTTAGCCCGCAGGACCGACACGTCAGGGTTGCCGTCGCGCTGGACGCCGCCGGGGCGACCGCGCTGTCGGGCGAGGCGTGGCGGGAAGTAGCCCTGGTGGATGAGGCGGTGCATCAGGCTTCGGCCTAATTCCTCCCCTGCAAGGGGAGGGGGACCAGCGAAGCTGGTGGAGGGGTGTCACCCCTCTCGAGAGCGCGACACCCCTCCGTCAGGGCTGCGCCCTGCCACCTCCCCTTGCAGGGGAGGAATGGGAGAGCATCGATCCCTGGTCAGGTTTCCCCGGCCTCGATCGCGGTTTCGACCGGCGGCGGCGCGATGGGGGCAGGGCTGTCGCCGGTGAAGGGCGCCCAGCCGCGCACGGTCAGCGCCTCCAGCGGCTGATAACGGGTCTTGTATGCCATGCGCGGCGACCCCTTCACCCAATAGCCGAGATAGACATAGGGCAGCTCGGCCGCACGGGCGCGCAGGATATGGTCCATGATGATGAAGTTGCCCAGGCCGGGGCGGCGTTCATCCTGCGTCTCGAAAAAGCTGTAGATCATCGACAGCCCGTCGCCCTGCCGGTCGGTCAGGCAACAGCCGACCAGCCGCCCGCGCGTCCCGTCCGCCGCCGTCGGTTCGCGATATTCGACCAGCACCGACTGGACGGGCGACAGCTCGACCATGTCGGCATAGTCGCTCTCGTCCATTGCCGCCATGCCGCCGCCGGGATGCCGCTCGCCCAGATAGCGGCGGAGCAGTGCGAATTGCTCGGCGGTCGCCCAGGGCTGGCAGGCGGTGACCTCCAGGTCGGCGTGGCGGCGCAGCAGCTTGCGCTGGGTTGCATTGGGGCGAAAGCCGCCTGCCACGACGCGCACCGACACGCAGGCGCTGCACCCCGCGCAGGAGGGGCGATAGGCCACTCCCTGGCTGCGGCGAAAGCCGATGCGGCTCAGCGCTTCGTTCAGCTCATCGGCATGATCGCCGCTCAGCTCGGTGAACACCTTTCGCTCGTCGCGCCCCGGCAAATAGGGGCAGGGAGCGGGGCTGGTGACGAAGAAGCGCGGGAAACGAAAAGGCGCGGTCACCGCCGGGCAGTTCCTTCGAGTGGGGGACAATAACCTTCTTTAACGATCTTCCCGTCCGAAGCGATGGGGCAGCATCGTTCGGAAACGGGACGAATCGCAAGAAAAGCGGCGCCGTGGTCCGGGGGTCAGGCGAGTTCGACCTGGGTCGTATCGTATCCCGCTGCACGCAGCGCCTCGATCAACCGGTGCAGGTGCAGCGCGTCGCGCGTCTCGCACTCGATATCGGTGATCAGCCCCTTGGCGGGCAGGGTGGTGAAGACGCGCTGGTGATAGACCTCGATGATGTTCACCCGCTCCCGGTCGAAGATGCGCGCGACGTTGAACAGCGCGCCCGGCTGGTCCTGCAACCGGATGCGCAGGCGCGCCAGCCGACCCGAGCGGGCAAGGTCGCGCAGCAGGACGTTGGCGAGCAGGCGCGTGTCGATATTGCCGCCGCACAGCACGATGCCGACCGTCTTGCCCCGGAAACGCTCCGGGTGCGACATCAGCGCGGCGAGGCCCGCCGCGCCCGCGCCCTCGACCACGGTCTTTTCGATCTGGAGCAGTGCGCTGACCGATTCCTCCAGATGGCGCTCATCCACCAGCACGATCTCGCGCACCAGCTGCGCCACCATCTGTGAGGTCAGGCCGCCGGGCACCTTGACCGCGATACCCTCGGCCAGCGTATCGCCCGCGCAGGGCAGGTCGGTGCCGTTCAGCTTGTTGTACATGGAGGGGAACAGTTCGGCCTGGACGCCGACGACCTCGACCGGCTTGTCCGCCGCCGCCGCGACCGTGGCGATGCCCGAGATCAGGCCGCCGCCGCCGATCGGCACGATCAGCGTGTCGATATCGGGCGCGTCCTCCAGCATTTCCAGTGCCACCGTGCCTTGCCCTGCGATCACCCGCGCATCGTCGAAGGGATGGACGAAGGTATAGCCGCGCTCCGCCTCCAGCTCGCGGGCATGGGCATAGGCGGCGTCGAAATTGTCGCCCTCCAGCACCACGGTCGCACCATGCCCTTCGGTCTGGACGACCTTCACGATCGGCGTGGTGCGCGGCATCACGATGGTCGCGGGGATGCCCAGCCGGTTGGCGTGATAGGCCAGCCCCTGCGCATGATTGCCCGCCGACGCAGCGATGACACCCTTCGCCCGGGCGGCGTCGGAGAGTTGCAGCAGGGTGTTGAGTGCGCCGCGTTCCTTGTAGGCGGCGGTGAATTGCAGGTTCTCGAACTTCAGATAGACGGTCGCCCCGGTCAGCTGCGACAGCGTCCGGCTGATGAGCGTCGGAGTACGGATGATCCGGTCCGAAATACGCGCATGGGCGGCGCGAACATCGTCGATGGTGACGATCGGGGACGGGATTTCCGAAGCGGCCTGAGCGGCGGTGCGACTAACCATGGTCGTGCCGTAGCCGATCGGAGGCGGGAGGTGAACCGTTTCGGGTGGTACTACTTATCTCGCCTCCCGCAGGCGGGAGGGGCGTGCTTTTGGGGGCGGACCGTCGCAAGACTCTCCTCTCCCGCAGGCGGGAGGGGTTGGGGAAGGGCAAAGGGGTCTCACGGAGACCGGCGTCCGAAGCGCGCCTTTCCACTGTTGCATTGCGGCATCGCCCGCCCGCCGAAATCGTGCAGTGATGCAACAAGCCTTCGACCCCTGCGTTGCTGGCCTTTTGGGGCCATGCTAGGGCGGCGCGATGATCACAGGGTTGCCACGGATGTCGCCGATGATCCTTTCCATCACCGGCACGATCCCCCAGTCATGAGCGTCTCACCCACCGGGATCGCCACCACCGCGAACAAGGATATCTATCCCCACCCGCCGCAGGGCATGGCGCGCCTGGCGCTGGGCGCGATCGGTGTCGTGTTCGGGGATATCGGCACCAGTCCGATCTATGCATTCCGCGAAACCTTCGCCAACCCGCACCATCCCCTGCCGCTCGACAATGCGCATATCCTGGGCGTCATCAGCCTGATCTTCTGGTCGATGATGATCGTCGTTTCGGTCAAATATGTCGCGATCATCATGCGTGCCGACAACAAGGGCGAGGGGGGCAGCCTGGCGTTGCTGGCGCTCGTCTCCGGGCAGACCAAGACGCGGCGCTGGTCGCGCGGGATCATATTGCTCGGCGTCTTCGCCACCGCGCTGTTCTATGGCGACAGCATGATCACCCCCGCCGTCACCGTGCTGGGTGCGGTCGAGGGGCTGGCGGTGGCCGCGCCCGCATTCGGCGGCTTCGTCCTGCCGATCGCCATCACCATCCTGATCGTGCTGTTCAAGATCCAGCGTTCGGGCACCGAGCGGGTCGGCCTGTTCTTCGGCCCCGTCATGCTCGTCTATTTCGCCGTGATCGCGGTGCTGGGCATCATGAGCTTCGTCCAGACGCCGGAGGTGCTGCAGGCGCTGTCGCCGCACCATGCCGTCCGCTTCTTCTTCATCGATCCGCTGCGGGGGTTCCTGGCGCTGGGTTCGGTCGTGCTGGCGGTGACCGGGGCGGAGGCGCTCTATGCCGATATGGGCCATTTCGGGCGGCGACCGATCGGCCTCTCCTGGTTGGTCTTCGTGCTGCCTGCCCTGATGCTGAACTATATGGGGCAGGGTGCGCTGCTGTTCCGCGAAGGGGCCGCCGCGCTGGAAAGCCCCTTCTACATGCTGGCGCCGGAGGGGTTGCAGCTGCCGCTGGTGATCCTGGCGACCGCCGCTGCCGTCATCGCCAGCCAAGCGGTCATCACCGGCGCGTTCTCGGTGACGCAGCAGGCCATCCAGCTGGGCTTCATGCCGCGCCTGCGGATCGAGCATACGTCGGCGGCGACCGCCGGGCAGATCTACATCCCGCTCATCAACTGGATGTTGATGGTGATGGTGATCCTGCTGGTCCTGTTCTTCCGCTCGTCGTCCAACCTGACCTCGGCCTATGGGATCGCGGTGACGGGGGCGATGCTGATCGACACCTGCCTGCTGGGGGTGGCGCTGACCCGGCTCTGGAAATGGCCGCTCTACGCCGCCTTGCCCTTGCTGGGATTGTTCTTCCTGGTCGACGGGGCCTATTTCCTCGCCAACCTGACCAAGGTGCCCTCGGGCGGCTGGGTGCCGTTGCTGATCGGTTTCATCATCTTCACCTTCCTGACCACCTGGTCGACGGGCCGCAAGCTGATGATCCAGCGGCTGCGCGAAGGCACGATGCCGATCCACATCTTCATCGATTCGGCGGCGGGCGCGGCGAGCCGGGTGTCGGGCACCGCGATCTTCATGACCTCCTCGCCCGAGGGGGTGCCGCACGCGCTGCTCCACAATCTGAAGCACAACAAGGTGCTGCACGAGCGGATCATCCTGCTGACCGTCAAGATCATGAGCCAGCCCTATTGGCCCGAGGACGACCGCGCGAAGCGCGACGATCTGGGCCATGGTTTCCATCGCCTGGTATTGCGATTCGGCTTCATGGAAGAGGCGGACGTGCCCGCCGCGCTGAAGCGGGTCGAGATGGCGGGCGGCGCGTTCAAGATGATGGACACCAGCTTCTTCCTGTCGCGCCAGACCCTGCTCGCCGCCGAGCGGCCGGGCATGTCGATGTGGCGTGAAAAGCTGTTCTCCTGGATGCTGCGCAACGCCGAGAGCGCGATGGAGTTTTTCCGCCTGCCGACCAACCGCGTGGTCGAGCTGGGCAGTCAGGTGGAAATCTGAACCAGCCGCCAGCCCCGATCATCGTCACCGCCCTGTTCGGCCGCGCCGATCAGGGCGCGTTCGACGCCTTGCGCCGCCAGCATTTTCCGCCCGAGCGGAATGTGCTCGACGCGCATTGCACGCTGTTCCACCATCTGCCGCCCTCGGCCGAGGCGGAGCTGAAGCATCGCCTCAACGGCCTGACGCGCGGGGTGCGAGCCCCCGACGCAAGGGCGAGCGGGCTGATGTCGCTGGGCCGGGGCGTGGCGATCCGGATCGATTCGCCCGGCCTCGTCGCGATCCGCCATGAACTGGTCGACGCCTTTGCCGGAATGCTGACTCCGCAGGATGCGGGTGGCTGGCGCGCGCATGTGACCATCCAGAACAAGGTGACGCCCGCCACGGCCAGGCTGCTTCTCCAGCAGATGGAGCGCGATTTCCGCCCGCGTGCCGTGGAACTGATCGGTCTGGGCACCTGGTGGTATCGCGGCGGCCCATGGGAAATGCTTTCCCGTCATTTGTTCGCTTGACGCCCGAAAACAGCCTGTCTATAGGCGCGCCTCCACCGGGTGGAACGCCTGGCATGGCGAAGTAGCTCAGCTGGTTAGAGCAGCGGAATCATAATCCGCGTGTCGGGGGTTCAAGTCCCTCCTTCGCTACCACCCGGTGTATTTCCTTCAGCATTCACGACGATGACCACGCCCCTTGGCGCCTGCCGTCGTACCCCGTCACAGGCGTGTCGACGCTTGCCATCCGATGTGGCGTCGTCGGCGGTCGCGGGCACCAATGACGCTTATGTCCGAAACAGCGGATCCGGATCGGGGAATTCGGCGGATTTGCAGCCTGTCCGGCATGGCATATCGACCCCGATTGTTATATCGTGCCCGGCATCCGGAGAGGACGGGGGCTGAGGGCCGGGTGCTTTCGTGCGCCTTAACCTCTCCTTTTCCTCTGCCAAATAGGTCTGCGTCACGATGTCCTCCAGGAGCCTCGGATCTTAGGTCGTGAATGCCGCCGTCTATGCCTTGATAGCCAATAGCTGCATGGCGGCGCTTTTCGTCGTGACCTACGGCGTGATCGCGCTGTCCTATTCGCGGCAGCGGGCGGCGGCCTGGTTCATGGTCAGCTATCTGCTCGGCTTCTTCACGCCCATCTGCCATCTGCTGGTGCTCTATACCGATCACGTCGCGCTGTTCTCGGTCGTCGGTTACGGCGTGTTCCTTGGCGGTATCCTGGCGATGGCGGTGGGCATACAGGCCTTTGTCGGGCGTCGCCCGCCATGGCGGCTGATCCTGTTGCTATGGGGTGCCGGACTGGCGCTGCGGCTGGCGATAGCGGACGGGCCACGCAACACCTTGCCCTATGAGCTGATGTTCCAGCTTCCCTTCGCCATCGCGTCGTTCGTCGTCATGCTGACGGCGCGCCAGATCGCGCAGGGTGGACCGATCCGGGCCATGTTGATCGGTATCTTCGGGGTGATCGGCGTGCATTTCCTGCTGAAGCCGTGGCTCGTGCTCACGCTCGGCTCGGGGCCTACGCCGAAATCCTATCTGAGCAGCGTCTATGCGGTGGTCTCTCAGATCTCGACCGGCGTGCTGCTGGTCGCAGCGGGGCTGTGCCTGATGCTGCTGGTGATCCAGAAGGCGCTGGAGGAGACGATCCTCGATGCCGAGACCGATCCGCTGACCGGGCTGACGAACCGGCGCGGACTGTACCGCGCCGGCCCCCGCATGCTGGCGGAAGCGGCGATGCACGGGGAGGGGCTTCATGCCCTGGTTCTCGACCTCGATCATTTCAAGGCGATCAACGACCGCCATGGCCATGCGACCGGCGACACGGTGCTGGTCGCCTTTGCGCAGGTGGTGCAGGCGCGGACCGCGCCGGACATGCTGGCGGTGCGCATGGGGGGCGAGGAATTTGCCGTCCTGATCCCCGATGCCGATAGCGACGCGCAGGATAACCGGGCGACGCGGCTGGGCGACGCGATTCGCGACGCCTTGAAGCCCTTCGCGACGCAAGGGCTACCCGGGTTGACGGTCAGTGGTGGGATCGTCCGGCATCAGGCGGGCGAGACGCTCGATGAGCTGATTGGGCGTGCCGATCAGCTGGCTTACCGCGCCAAGCGGGCCGGGCGTGACCGGATCTTGCAGGATCCTTCCGATCTCGCGTCCAGGTCTAACCAGCCCGACTGGGTGGAGCGGCGGAGGCTTGCGGCAGGCTGACCGGTCAGGCGAAGCGATCGTGCGGATCGTGCGCGACCAGCATCGCATCGGACCGGGCCAGCGCGATCAGGGTCAGGCCATGCTGACGGGCATGATCGATCGCCAGGCTGGTCGGCGCGGAGATTCCGACCAGCAGGCCGACCCCGGCCACCAGCGCCTTGTCGACCATCTCATAGCTGATCCGCGAGGTTACGAGGATGAAGTCGGGGCTGAGCACCGTCCCGCGTGCCAATGTCCCGACCAGCTTGTCGAGGGCATTGTGCCGCCCGACATCCTCCGCGGCGGCCAGCACCATGCCCCCCGCGTCACAGGCAATGGCGGCATGGACCGCGCCTGTTTGCGCGTTCAGCGGCTGGTGCGTCCGGACGGTGGCAAGTGTGGCGAACAGCGTTTCCACATCCACCTGGGGCGCGGGAGGACGTCCGGTGACGGGGCGGGCGATCTGCTCGAGGCCCGAAAGCCCGCACAGCCCGCAACTGGTATCGCTCGTCCGGTGGCGGACCCGGTCCTGCATCCGCCCGCGCAGATGCTCGGCCAGCGTCACCCGGACGATCCAGCCGCTTTCGGCCGCAAAGGGCTCGATGTCGAGAATGTCGCCGGGCGCGTCGACCAGCCTTTCGGTCAGGAGAAAGCCGGTGGCGAAATCCTCCAGCCGCTCGGGCGTCATCATCATTACCGCATAGCCGAACCCGTCCACCTCGATCGCGACCGGGCATTCGACCGCGATGTCGCGCTCGATGGGACCGGCCGCGCCGTCCGGCGACAGGCGGATCAGTGTCAACATTTGGGTGACCCTCAAACTATTCCTCCCCTGCAAGGGGAGGGGGACCATGCAGGGCATGGTGGTGGGGTGTCCCTGGGTGCGACGGACGTCCCAGCTCGCTGATCGGGACACCCCTCCGTCAGGCCTGCGGCCTGCCACCTCCCCTTGCTGGGGAGGAAAGGGTCTATCCCCATCCGGCTCACAGCGCGGCGAGGTCGGCGGGCGTGTTCACATTGGCGATCGGCTGGGGCGAGGCGATGGGGATCGCCCCGATCGCGCGTACCCAGCCACGTACCGAGCGGTCCCGCCCGAGCGAGAGATGCGCCATCAGATGCGCACCCAGCGCGGCGGGCCACAGCCCCAGCACCGGCGCATCCTGGCAATAGCTCGGCTCGCGTCGCAGGACCGCCTCGATCAGTCCTTGCGGAAGGCGTGGCATGTCGCATCCGATGGTCAGGACGCAGCGAAAGCCGTGGCTTGCGGCATAATCCAGCGCGCCCGCAATCCCGCCCAGCGGACCCAGGCCGGGGGCGGGCATGTCGGGCACCCCGTCCACGCCGCCGACCTGCACCACCCGCGCGCAATGCGGGGCGATGATCGCCCGGGCATGCGCCACCAGCGTCCGGTCGCCCAGCATCGCAATCGCCTTGTTCGACCCGAAGCGCGACGAACGTCCGCCGGTCAGGACCGCACCCAATATGCTCATGACGTCATGCTCATGCCCGGGCACGTACCTTCACCGGCACCGACTTGCCCGCGGGGACATGGCTTTCCAGCGCATGATGCTCCAGCGGGATCAGATAGTTGAGCTCGGGATAATAGCCGCCGATGCACCCTTCGGGGATGTTATACTCGACCACGCGCAGGCCCTCGACGACGCGCTCCTCACCGTCATCGGCATCACTCTCCAGCGCGATGGTCTGACCATCGGTCAGGCCCAGCCGGGCGATGTCGGCCTTGTTCATCATCGCCACCATCCGCGTGCCGCTGATCCCCCGGAAGCGATCGTCATAGCCATAGATGGTCGTGTTGAACTGGTCATTCGAGCGCAGCGTGATGAGCCGCATCCGCCCCTCGGCGGGGGTGATGCCCGAGGCGTCCATCGCGCGGGGCACGTTGAACTCGGCCTTGCCGCTCTCGGTTTCCCATTTGCGGTGCGAGGCGGGATTACCCTTCCAGAAGCCGCCCGGCTCGAACAGGCGATCGTTGAAATTGGCGAACTTGTCCGGATAGACATTCTCGATCGCGGTGCGGACAAGGCCATAGTCGCCGACCCATTCGTCCCACGGCACATTGGGATTGGGCTCCAGCACCGCCTTGGCGATGCCCGCCACGATCGCGGGTTCGGACAACAGCGTATCGGCGGCGGGCGTCGCCTTGCCGACCGAGCCATAGATATGGCTGAAAGAGTCCTCCATCGACACGGCCTGACGACCGCCTTCCTGCATGTCCGTCTCCAACCGGCCGAGGCAGGGGAGGATATAGCTCTCTTCGCCCGGCACCAGATGGCTCTTGTTGAGCTTGGTGGCGATATGAACGGTGATGGGGAGCTTCGCCCAGGCCGCCTTCATCCTGGCATGTTCGGGCGTGGCGCGCAGGAAATTGCCGCCGAGCTGGACGAAGCCCTGCGCGGTCCCGGCGATGATCTGGCGGCAGGCCTCGACCGTGTCCCAGCCATTTTCGGTCGGCGGCTCGAACTCGAACAGTTCCTTCAACCGCTCGACGGGCGCGAGTTCGGTCTTCTCGGTGATGCCGACGGTGCGCTGGCCCTGCACGTTGCTGTGCCCGCGCACTGGGCCGGGACCTGCGCCCTCGCGGCCGATATTGCCGCGCAGCAGCAGCAGGTTGACGATCATGTGCAGCGCATCGATGCCATAGCGATGCTGGGTGATGCCCATGCCATAGACGGCGATCACCCGCTCGGCGCGCATATACACCCGTGCCGACTGTTCGATCGCGTCGCGGGTCAGGCCCGAATCGCGGATGATGTCGCTCCACGCCGCATTGCGGCAATAGTTGGCGAAATCCTCGAACCGGGTGGTGTGCTGCTCGATGAAATGATGGTCGAGAATGCGTTTGGTGCCTTTGGCCACCGCACGGTCATCCTCCTCGATCACCAGCTTGCAGATGCCGGTCAGCGCGGCGATGTCGCCGCCCGCCTTGACCTGATGATATTGGCTGGAAATGTCGGTCGAGCTGCCGGTCAGCATCTGCACCGGGTTCTGCGGCGACGCGAAACGCTCCCAGCCGCGCTCGCGAAGCGGGTTGAAGGTCACGATCTCCACCCCGCGCTTGGCGCAGGCCTGGAGGTTGTGGAGCATTCGCGGCGCGTTGGTCGCGACATTCTGCCCGAAGGAGAAGATCGCGTCGCACTTGTCGTAATCCTCCATCTGGATCGTCGCGACGGGCGATCCGATGGCGGACTTCAGGCCGACCGAGGTCGTCTCGTGACACATGTTCGAACTGTCGGGCAGGTTCTGCTGCCCCCACATCCGCGCGAACAGCGAATACATGAACGAGGTTTCGAGGGAGGCGCGGCCCGAGGCGTAGAGCACGACCTTGGTCGGGTCGCAGCTCTTCAGCTTGGCGCCGATCGCGGCGAACGCCTCGTCCCAGCTGACCGCGACATATTTGTCGGACGCCCGGTCGTACCGCATCGGATGGGTCAGGCGGCCCGCCTGTTCCAGGTCGTGGTCGGGCCAGGACTCCAGTTCCGTCACACTATGCCTGGCGAAGAAATCCGGCGTCACGCGAAGCGAACTGAGTTCCCAGGCAGTCGCCTTGGCCCCGTTCTCGCAGAATTCGGCGATATGCGGCTTGGCCGGTTTGCCCCAGGCGCAGCTGACGCACATGACGCCGCCGGGCTTGTTCTGGCGGCGCAGCGTGTCGAACACCTCGGGACCCAGCCCTTCCTTGGGCAGGACCTTCGCCATGCCCTTCATCGAGCCCCAGCCGCCGGCGGGGGCGGTATATTCGGTGATCTTCACATCGTCGTCGTCGCGCATCGGGCAAACCTCCACTTGCAACGCCAAACGAACCAGGCGCGGATTGGCCGCATGAGAAGCGGTTCATTTTTGGAGGAGCAACGCCTATCTGGAGGCAAATCGTTTCACAGGATTCGGACATGACCACCCACACCACGCGTATGCTCATCCTCGGTTCGGGGCCTGCCGGGCTGTCCGCCGCCATTTACGGCGCGCGCGCAGGCATGCAGCCGATCGTGGTGCAGGGCATCCAGCCGGGCGGCCAGCTGACCACCACCACGGATGTCGAGAATTATCCCGGCTTCGCCGACGTCATCCAGGGGCCTTGGCTGATGGAGCAGATGCAACGCCAAGCCGAGCATGTCGGCGCGCGGATGATGTGGGACACGATCACGGAAGTGGACCTGACCAATCGACCGTTCCGCCTGATCGGCGATGGCGGCGACGTCTATGAGGGCGAGGTGCTGGTCATCGCGACGGGCGCGCAGGCCAAGTGGCTGGGCCTGGACAGCGAAGAGGCGATGAAGGGCAAGGGCGTGTCGGCCTGCGCGACCTGCGACGGCTTCTTCTATCGCGGCAAGAAGGTGGCGGTGATCGGCGGCGGCAATACCGCGGTCGAGGAGGCGCTGTACCTGACCAACCATTCGGATGACGTGACGCTGATCCACCGCCGCGACAGCTTGCGCGCCGAGCGCATCCTGCAGGAGCGGCTGTTCGCGCATCCGAACGTGAAGGTGCTGTGGAACAAGGAAGTCCGCGAATTCGTCGACGGCGGCGGCAATGCGGGCCTCGTCGCGCTCGACCTGCTCGACACGGTGACGGGCGAGCATAGCCGCCTGGACGTCGAGGGCGGCTTCGTCGCGATCGGCCACCATCCGGCCACCGAGCTGTTCCGCGGGCATCTGGAGCTGGATTCGGACGGCTATATCGCGGTCGAGACGGGGTCGACGCGGACCAGCGTGCCCGGCGTGTTCGCGTGCGGCGACGTGGCGGACAAGGTGTACCGCCAGGCGGTGACGGCGGCGGGCACCGGCTGCATGGCCGCGCTCGACGCCGAGCGCTTCCTCGCGGCGGCCGAGTTCGAGGAACTGACCAAGGCGGCGGAGTAAAAATCCTCCCCGGCACGGGGAGGGGGACCATCCGAAGGATGGTGGAGGGGGGCTTCCACAAAGGGCGTCCCTCGCGGCGATCCCCCTCCACCACCGCTTCGCGGCGATCCCCCTCCCCATACTGGGGAGGATTCAGCTCAGCCGATCGATCGCCTCGGGCGTCAGCGACCCCGGGATCATCATCACCGGCACCGGCAGGGCGCCTGCGTCAGTGCCGGAAAAGTGGCTGACCAGCTTGCCCGGCGCGCCGCTGGCCGCAGCCCCCAGCACCAACGCGGCGATGTCGGGATTGGCCGCGATGATCTCGCGGATCACCTTCGGCCCGTCGCCCTCGCGCACCGTGATCGAGGGACGCAGGCCCGATTCGTCCAGGATCGTCCCCGCCGCGCTGGCGAGCAGCGCCTCGGCCTGTTGCCGGGCTTCATCCTCGATCGTCGCCTGCACGCCACCGAACGCGATGAACTCCTGCGGCGGCAGCAGCGTCAGGATTTCAACGCCGCCGCCGGTCTTCACCGCACGCCGGGCGGCGAAGCGCAGGGCGATTTTCGATTCCGGACTGTCGTCGATCACGACCAGATAGATACGCATGGCGGCCCCCAAATTCCCGTCAAGGGATGCCGTTACATAGTATTTCATGCAAGGCCATGACTTGACCGAGCGCAATTCGGGCGCAAGAGACGGGCCGCTACGGAATTGGTTTGCCCCGAGAGGACCTCCATGTCGATCGAGATCAAGATGCCCGCGCTGTCGCCGACCATGGAGGAAGGCACGCTGGCCAAATGGCTGGTGAAGGAAGGGGACACGGTGAAGTCCGGCGATATCATGGCCGAGATTGAAACCGACAAGGCCACCATGGAATTCGAGGCGGTGGACGAAGGCGTCATCGCCAAGATCCTCGTCTCCGAGGGCTCCGACAACGTAAACGTCGGCACCGTCATCGCGATCCTGGCCGAAGAGGGCGAGGATGCCGCGTCGGTCCAGGCGCCCACGAAGTCGGAAACCCCGGCTCCGGCGAACCCCATGCCGACCGATCCCACCGATCCCAATAAGACCGGCAGCGAAGCCAAGCCCGCCGAGCGCACCGTCGAGCAGGCCGAGGATCACGGCAAGCCCGCCGATTCGGGCAAGCCGGCTGGCAATGGTGGCCGCGCGATCGCCAGCCCGCTGGCGCGTCGCATCGCCTCGCAAAAGGGTATCGAGCTGTCCGCGCTGACCGGCTCGGGCCCGAACGGCCGCATCGTGAAGGCCGACGTCGAGAACGCGCAGCCGGGCCAGGCCAAGGCGGCTCCCGCTGCCGCCGCGTCGTCGTCGGAGGCCGCTTCGGCCCCTGCGCCCGCGCCCAAGCCCGCGCAGGTGCCGGATATCCCGCACGAGGCGTCGAAGCTGTCGAACATGCGCAAGACCATTGCGCGTCGCCTGACCGAATCGAAGCAGCAGGTTCCGCACATCTATCTGACGGTGGATATCCGCCTCGACGCGCTGCTGAAGCTGCGCGGCGAGCTGAACGCCGGTCTCGAATCGCGCGGCGTGAAGCTGTCGGTCAACGACATGCTCATCAAGGCGCTGGGCGTGTCGCTGATGGCGGTGCCGAAGTGCAACGTCATGTTCACGCCCGACCAGCTGATCAGCTTCAAGCGCGCCGACATCTCGGTCGCGGTGTCGACCCCGGCGGGCCTGATCACCCCGATCGTGTCGGAGGCTGATACGCGTTCGCTGTCGTCCATCTCGACCACGATGAAGGACCTGGCCAGCCGCGCCCGCGACAACAAGCTGCAGCCGCATGAATTCCAGGGCGGCACGGCCTCGATCTCGAACATGGGCATGTTCGGCATCAAGCAGTTCGAGGCGGTCATCAACCCGCCCCAGGGCATGATCCTGGCGATCGGCGCGGGCGAGAAGCGTCCGTACATCGTCGACGACCAGCTGGGCGTGGCGACCGTCATGTCGGCGACCGGCAGCTTCGACCACCGCGCCATCGACGGGGCCGACGGCGCCGAACTGATGAAGGTGTTCAAGGAACTGGTCGAGCGTCCGCTGGCGATGCTGGCCTGATAAGCCGGGGGCGGGGTCATGCGGGTTCGGACGGAGCTGTTCTATATCGGCCTGGGGCTGATGGCGGCGCTTGTCATGACCTGGGCCGCCGCCTGGGCCTATCCGCTCGCCCGCACCGAAATCTGGTGGTGCGGCACGGGGGCGGCGCTGGCGACGGTGGCGATGGGCATCGGCCCGCTCCACCGCGCGCGCATCGCCGACCGCATGGCACGCAGGCATAGCGAACAATGAGCACGCTTCCCGATCAGCACCCCACCATTCGCGTCACCGCCATGCCGTCGGACGCCAATCCTTACGGCGATATCTTCGGCGGCTGGCTGATGGGCCAGATGGACCTGGCGGCGGGTTCGGTGGCCTCGCGCCATTCGGGCGGCCGCGCGGTCACGATCGCGGCGGAGGGGATGAAGTTCCACGCCCCCGTCCTCGTCGGTGACGAAGTGTCGGTCTATGCCACCCTGGTCCGGGTCGGCAACACGTCGATGACCATCGAGGTCGAAGCCTGGCGCCGCGCCCGCCACATGGAGGACGCGACCAAGGTGACCCAGGCGCGCTTCGTGTTCGTCGCGACCGACAAGGACCGCAAGCCGCGCACCGTTCCGCCGATGGCCCCGGCGCAAGACTGAAATCTACTCGGGGATAGTCCCCCGCGCACCCAGATGGTGCGCGTTCAGAAGGAAGAGCAAAGTGGCTGACACTTACGACCTTATCGTCCTCGGCTCGGGTCCCGGCGGCTATGTCGCGGCGATCCGCGCGAGCCAGCTTGGCCTGAAGGTCGCGATCGTCGAGCGCGAGCGGCTGGGCGGCATCTGCCTCAACTGGGGCTGTATCCCGACCAAGGCGCTGCTGCGCTCGGCCGAGGTCTATCACTACATGACCCATGCCGCGCAATACGGCCTGTCGGTCGAGAAGCCTTCGTTCAGCCTCGACAAGGTGGTCGATCGCAGCCGGAAGGTCGCGGGCCAGCTGAATGCGGGCGTCAAGGGCCTGATGAAGAAGAACAAGGTCGCCGTCCATGAGGGCGTCGGCACGATCACCGGCAAGGGCAAGCTGTCGGTCGTCCAGGGCGACAAGACCACCGAGCTGACCGCCAAGCACATCATCGTCGCCACCGGCGCGCGCGCCCGCGACCTGCCCTTCGCCAAGGCGGACGGCGAGCGCATCTGGACCTATCGCCACGCGATGGTGCCGCCCGCCATGCCGACCAAGCTGCTGGTCATCGGCTCGGGCGCGATCGGCGTGGAGTTCGCCAGCTTCTACAACGACATGGGCGCGGAAGTGACCATCGTCGAGATGCTCGACCGGATCATGCCGGTCGAGGATGCCGAAGTCAGCGAGTTCATGACCAAGCAGCTGACCAAGTTCGGCATGACCATCAAGACCAAGACCGGCCTCGAAAAGCTGGAGGCCACCGCATCGGGCGTGAAGGCCGCGATGAAGGGGCCGGACGGCAAGGTCGAGACCGCCGAGTTCAGCCACGCGATCGTCGCCATCGGCATCGTGCCCAACACCGAGAATATCGGTCTGGACAAGCTGGGCATCGAAACCGATCGCGGTCACATCAAGACCGACGGCTATGGTCGCACGAACGTCGATGGCATCTGGGCGATCGGCGACGTGACGGGCGCACCGTGGCTGGCGCACAAGGCGAGCCATGAGGGCGTGATCGCCGCCGAAGCCATCGCGCAGGCGCTGGGCAACAAGGACGTCCACCCGCACGCGATGGACAAGGGCAATATCCCGGGCTGCACCTATTCGCGTCCGCAGGTCGCCAGCGTCGGCTTCACCGAGGCGAAGGCCAAGGAAGCCGGTTATCAGGTGAAGGTCGGCAAGTTCCCCTTCATCGGCAACGGCAAGGCGATCGCGCTGGGCGAGGCGGAAGGTTTCGTGAAGACGGTGTTCGACGCCAAGACCGGCGAATTGCTGGGCGCGCACATGGTCGGCGCGGAAGTGACCGAGATGATCCAGGGCTATGTCGTCGCCCGCCAGCTGGAGACGACCGAGGCCGAGCTGATGGAAACGGTGTTCGCGCACCCGACCATCTCGGAATCAATGCACGAATCGGTGCTCGCCGCCTATGGGCGTGCGCTGCACATCTGATTTCTGGCCGATCGGATGATGGGGAAGGGGTTCGCGATGGCGGACCCCTTTTTCGTTGGGGGTGGCGTGGCCTTCGATTTCGATCAGGCCGAACGTAGCGAGGGGGGCAGCAGAATATGATGACATGGGATCGAACCAAGACTGGCCGCACCCCTTAAAGGGGAGGGGTTGGAGTGGGGCATCGCCACAGGCCCGTCGTTTGCGGAAACGCCCCACCCCCTGCCCCTCCCCTGAAGGGGAGGGGTGGATCAGGCTCATGTTATAGTGCTCTAAACGGCCGTTCAGCCTGAGCGATGCCGGAGGCCATGCCCAATCCTCACTTCAATCCGGCCAACACCGTTTCACTCCCCGCCACCTCCGCGAAATCCGCCGCGAGCAAGCCCATGGTGACGTCGAAGATCACCCCCGCGTCCAACCCGGCGGTGGGCAGGTCGAACCCGATCACCCCGTCGCGCACCACCGTCACGCCAAACCCCAGGTCCGCCGCCGCGCGCACCGTCGAGTTGACGCAAAACCCCGCCACGGCCCCCACGACATGGATATGCGTGATCCCCTGCCGGCGCAGATGCGTCTCCAGTCCGGTCGTCGCAAAGGCCGACGAGCTGCGCTTCACGAACACCACCTCGCCGGGCCGTTCCACCGCACAGGCCATGGGCGGATAGCCTGAAGCATCAGGATGCAGGGATGCGGCCGAATCGGCGGCTGCATGACGGATATGGATCACCGGGCGCCGGTTGCGCCGAAAAGCGTCTGCCAGCGCGGCGATCGTGTCGGGTGCATCCGGATTGACATGGGCGCGCCCCGCATCGATCCGGTGCTGCATCTCCATCTGCATGTCGATGATGACCAGTGCCGTGTCGCTATCCATCCGCTTGCCCTCGATTGATGCCCGTGTCTGGCTTAGGCGGGGCAAGGTGATACGGCTATCCCCGCGCAACCGCGACGACACGGCGCATTCCGCTTGCGAAACATCCGGCTTTGGCCGCATCGGTCGCATCCGTCATGACCCGCGCCCATAGCCACCGCCTGCGTATCATCGTCGCGGCCCTGATCCTGTTCGGGCTCAGCGTCATCGTCTTCGCGCCGGGCTTCGTTCAATATGACAGTGTCGGCCAATATGCGCAGGCGCTGACCGGGCAATATGACGATTGGCACCCGCCGATCATGGCGCGGCTATGGTCGCTGTTCGTGACGCACGGGGCAGCGCCGATGCTGGTGCTGCAACTGGCCGGATGGTGGCTGGGGCTTGGGGCATTGGCGGCGGCGATCGTCGACCGGCGGCCGCGTGGTGCCCTTCTGGTGCTGGCGGTCGGGCTGGTGCCGCCATGGCTCGGCTGGCAGGTCGCGATCCTGAAGGATGCGCAGATGACCGGCGCAACGCTGGGCGCGGTCGGGATCATCGGCTGGTGGCGGTTGCGGGGGCAGGCGGTGCCGCGCGGGGCATGGGCTGCGGCGGGGCTGTTGCTGGCCTATGCCGCGCTGGTCCGCGCCAATGCGATCTTCGCGATCGCCCCGCTCGTCGCGCTGCTGGTCACGGAGCGCTGGCCGCGCCGGATCGCACTTACCGTGGCGCTGACGCTCGCGATGCTGGCGGTAGCGCCCTTCATCAACCACCAGCTCCTCGGCGCGGCGGACAGCGGCGTGGCGCGGACCCAGGCGTTGTACGATCTGGCGGGGATTGCGGTGCGCGTGCCCCATGACCCCCGGCTCGGCCTGTCCCCGGCCGAGGTGGCGGACATCCGCGCCAAACATTGCGTGAAGCCCTTCTTCTGGGACCCGCTCGGCGAGCCGGCCCGCTGCGGCGCCCGGCTGCAGCGGTTCGAGACGACCCCGCCGGGACGGATCTATGCCAAGCTCGCGCCTGCGATCCTGCATCATCCGCTCGCCTATGCCGAGCAAAGGCTGGCGCATGTCAATTCGACCTGGCGCTTCCGGGTGCCCGCGCGCTGGATCAATGCCGCCCCGCCGCAGGGGAGCGAGCCGAACGATTATCATTTCGGGCAGCCGGGCCGGACCGCGCTGGCGTGGCAGAAGATGGCGGGGGACTGGGTCGATGTGCCGATCATGTGGCCGGTCGTCTGGCTGGTGCTGGCGGCCGGAGGGTTGGCGGTGACGCGCGGGGATGGCTTTGCGGGGGCGCTGTTCGGCTCGGCGCTGGGGCTGGAGGCGAGCTTCCTGGTCATCAGTGTCGCGTCGGACTTCCGCTATCATTTGTGGCCGATCGTCGCCTGCGCGCTGGGGCTGATCATCGCCAAGCCGTGGCGGGGCGACCGGCGGATCGTGTGGGCGACGGGGGCGGTGCTGGCAGTCGTGCTGATCCTCGGCGGAATCGCGCGCGCGACCCTGCCGCCGCCGCCGCAAAGCTATGCCGCGATGCTGATCTGAACCTTAAAGCCCGCGCGCGGCGTTGACCGCCCCGAAAGGAGCCGCGCATGGCCGACGAACACGAACAGATTTACGCCGATTTCAAGGAGGCCGTGAACATGGCCCCGGCCGAGCTGGAGAAGTTTCTCGACACCGACGAGTCGAAGGAGGTCGGCCAGAAAAAGGGTGGATCGGGCGAGAGCGTCGGGCATGAATCCGGCCGCCACATCGTCGAGATCAAGCGCAAGAAGAAGGCCGATCTGACCGACGACGACTATGCCCATATGAAGAAAGTGGTCGGCTATGTTCACCGGCACCTGAAACAGGGCGGTCCGGACGAGGATGTCGAGCACTCGCCCTGGCGCTATTCGCTGATGAACTGGGGGCATGATCCGTTGAAGGATTGAGGGGCTTTCACCCCGACCTCCGACCCATCATTCCCCAAACTCCGTTCCGCCTGAGCGAAGTCGAAGGCCACGCCCAGTCCTCACCACCTGTCCCACCCCGCCTTTGCTGGGGTGATTGGGGGGCACCGGAGACGTCATCCCTTGGCCTTCGACTTCGCTCAGGCTGAACGGAGCGGCGGGGCAAATGAAAAGGGGCTCCGTCCTTCGACCGAGCCCCTTGCTCCAAATTCCAATCCCGGAAAAAATCAGGCCGCGACGTCGTACGGCTTGATCTCGCCCGCCAGATACAGGTTGCGCGCCTTGGCGCGGCTCAGCTTGCCCGAGCTGGTGCGCGGCAGGGTGCGCGGCGGGATCAGTTCGATCACGCAGTTCATGCCGGTCACCGCCCGCACGCGCTCGCGGATCTCGTCGCGCAGGCGAAGGCGCTCCTCATCGTCCGAGCTGCGGCACTGGACCAGCACGGCAGGGGTCTCCTCGCCGCCCGGCGTGGTGATGGCGAAGGCGGCGATGTCGCCCGCCTTGAAGCCCGGCAGCTGCTCGACCGCCCATTCGATGTCCTGCGGCCAGTGGTTGCGGCCGTTGACGATGATCATGTCCTTGGCGCGGCCGACGATGTAGATATAGCCCTTGGACATGTAACCCATGTCGCCGGTGTCCAGCCAGCCATCGACCAGGCAGGCATCGGTCGCGGCCTGGTCGCGGAAATAGCCGACCATGACCGACGGGCCTTTGCACCAGACCTTGCCGATCGCGCCGTCGGGCAGGGGGGTGCCGTCCTCTTCGCGAATCTCGATGGTCATGTCGCGTGCGGGCTTGCCGCAATTGACGATGGCGCGGAAACGCTGCGGTCGGTCGGTCCCTTGCGCGCCGCCCGACAGCTGGGTTTCCTCGACCAGTTCGACGCGGATGCCTTCGCCCGGCGGCATGATCGACACGGCCAGCGTCGCCTCGGCCAGGCCATAGGAGGGCAGGAAGGCGGTGGCGGGGAAGCCCGCATCGGCAAAGGCGTCGACGAAGGACTGCATGACGTCGGGACGGATCATGTCCGCGCCATTGCCCGCGATCCGCCAGCGCGACAGGTCGAAACGGTCCGACGCCTTGGTCTGCGACGAGATGCGGCGCGCGCAGATGTCATAGCCGAAGGTCGGCGAATAGCTGACCGACGTACCCGGATTACGGCTGATCATGTCCAGCCAAGCCAGCGGACGGCGCGCGAAATCCTCGGTCTTGAGGTAATCGGTCGAAACCTGGTTGGCGATCGGCGACAGGAAGCAGCCGACCAGACCCATGTCGTGATACCAGGGCAGCCAGGAGATGCAGCGGTCGCTGTCCTGGATCTTCATGCCATGGCTGTGTGCGGCCAGATTGTTGAGCAGCGCATGATGGGTGATCGCCACGCCATGCGGGAAACGGGTCGAGCCGCTGGAATATTGCAGATAGGCGATCGCCTCCGGATCGGCCTTGGGCAGTTCGGTCTCGGGGGCCGCGCGCGTGGCGAAGCTGTCCCAGTCGATCCCCTCGCAGCCCGCGGCCTGAGCGGCGGCGCCCGCCATCTGCGCCAGTTCGGGCGGGAAGATCAGCATCTTGGGGTCGCAGCTGGCGAGCTGGACGCGAAGCTGTTCGATATAGCTGTCACGGCCGCCGAACGAGGTCGGCAGCGGCAGCGGCACCGGCCAGGCGCCCGCATAGACCACCCCGAAGAACAGCGCGGCGAATTCCGGCCCCGTCTCGGCGACCAGGGCGATGCGATCCTCGGGCTGCACACCGCTGGCGATCAGGCGGCGGGCGCAGGTCAGCGCGTCCTCGCGCAGTTCCGCGAAGCGATAGGGGCGCGACAGGGTGCCGCGCGCATCATGGAAGTTCAGACCGCGCATACCCGAGGCAGCATAGTCCAGCGCTTCGCCCAGCGTGTCGAAGTCGGCGAAGCGGCGCGGCAGCGCATCCTCGGTCGGCGTCGCGATGATGGCGCGCGCGTCGTCCTGATGGTGCTCGATCGTCATGACCTTGCCTTCGTTCCTTATGCTTTTGCGTCCCCGCAAAATGGTCGCGCGGGTACGAGTGATTCTTTTCCACCATCAAATGGCGGCTTCCCGCGTTCTAAATCCGGTGTCAGTGTGGCACAAACAAGGCGTGTCCGCCGATCGTCGCCCCCCAAAACCCCTTGATCCCAAAATGCTGGAGGCTCTCGCGCTACGCTATGTCGAGCGATTTGCCACCACCGAAGGCAAGCTGGTCGATTACCTGACTCGCAAGCTGCGCGAAAGGGGTTGGGCGGGGGATGGCGGGCCGGAGCCGCGCGGGCTGGCGGCGCGGATGGTCGAACTCGGCTATATCGACGATCGCGCCTATGCGGAGGCCAAGGCCGCCTCGCTGGCCCGGCGGGGCATGGGCGCGCGTCGCGTGGCGCAGGCGTTGCACGCCGCACGGGTCGGGGCGGAGGATCACGAGGCGATCGCACCCCAAGTGGCGGAGGCGGCGCGGGATGCCGCCCTGGCCTTTGCCCGGCGGCGGCGAATCGGGCCTTTCGGCGACGGCGAGGTCGACCGGACGGTTCGGGAGAAGCAGTTTGCGGCGATGATGCGTGCCGGACATGCCGCGAATCTGTCGCGGCGCATCGTTTCCGCCGCCCCCGGCGAGACGATCGACGACGGCGATTTCTGATCCGGCGCAAGACTATAGGCCGTCTTCCCCTGTTTTTTTGCCCTCGTCCCACTCCGGACCAGCAAAAATGCGAAGGGCATTGCATTGCGAGTGCGAACAATGATGCTAGCCTTGGGGGACAAGGGTGCGATGATGCTGGAAGAAACGCCAAATCAAGGGGGCGGCGTCGACGGCGAAACGGCGGAAACGGCCGTAAGGCTGGCGGGGGTCGTGAAATGGTTCGACGTGACGCGGGGCTTCGGCTTCGTCGTGGCGGATGATCCGATCTATGGGGATGTGCTGGTGCATTTCTCCGTATTGCAGGCGCATGGGCGGCGCAGCCTGCCCGAGGGCGCGCGCGTCGAGTTGCTGGGCGCGCGGGGCGGGCGTGGCTATCAGGCGCGCGAAGTTCTGGCCATCGACCTGACCCATGCGGTGCCGGAGGCGCCCAAACGGCCTCGCTCGCCCGACCGGATCGATCCGGTCACGCTGGTCGCGGAGGCGGGCGATTCGGAGCAGGTCGCGGTCAAATGGTTCAACCGGCTGAAAGGCTATGGTTTCCTGCTGCGGGACCGTGACGGGGCGGACATCTTTGTTCATATGGAGACGCTGCGTCGCGGCGGAATCCTGGATGTCGAACCCGGTCAGCCGCTGGCGGCGCGCGTGGTCGAGGGGCCGAAGGGGCCGCTGGCGGTCGTCGTGACGCCGAGAGGAGCCGAATGATACGGATGGGCATGATGGCGCTGGCCTTGGCCGGAGCCGGGCTGGCGGGATGTTCGGCCGAGACGCCTTCCTCCGAAGCGGCGGAGCAGGCGGGACGCAAGGTCGCGACCGTGCCCGTCACCATCACGACCGCGCAGGGCAAGCACCGATTCGCCGTTGAGGCCGCCCGCACGGCCGCCGAGCAGGCGCAGGGGCTGATGTACCGCACCGACCTGAAGCCCGATGGCGGCATGTTGTTCGCGCCCTATCCGCCCGAAGGCGGCGCCCCGCGTGAGGCGAATTTCTGGATGAAGAATACGCCGACACCGCTCGATATCCTGTTTATCCGCGCCGACGGCACGATCGCGCGGATCGCGGAGAACACCGTGCCGTTCAGCGAAGCGCAGATCCCCTCGGGCGAGCCGATCGCGGCGGTGCTGGAACTGGTCGGCGGGCGCTCGGCGGAATTGGGCATATCGGAGGGCGATTCGGTTTCCTGGCCGAAATGATCGCCTGAGCTGGCGCATGGAAAGCGAGGTCGCGCCCCTCCCGCAGGCGGGACGGCTGGGAAGGGCGGGCTGTCTCCTCAAGGGGACAGCTCGCCCTTCCCAGC
>NZ_MQUI01000004.1:0-145678 GCF_001970915.1 Sphingomonas sp. Sph1(2015) | reverse complement strand
CCTTTCGCCGGATAAGCGGGCAAAGCGATCCGATATCGGATCGCCGCCCCGCGCAGCACGAACCCCGCCAGCGCCGCGATCGGCCCCGCACCCGGCACTCCCAGCTGCATCAGGATCACATAGCTGGTCGAGGACAGCGCGGCCGCCGTCACATACAGTTCCGGCCGCATCAGGATCGACGGCTCGCCCGCGATCACGTCGCGGATGATGCCCCCGACACAGGCCGACACCACCCCCAGCATCGCCGCCGGGATGGGGGGAATGCCATAGCCGCTCGCCTTCGCCGCGCCATAGACGGCATAGGCCGCCAGCCCTACCGCGTCGAACCAGTCGAGCGCGCTCCCCCGCCACCAGCGCTCCGGCGTCGCCCAGACCGCGACCGCCGCGATCAGGCAGACGAGCGGCACCCGCGCGTCATGCACCCAGAAGACCGGCGCATCGATCAACAGGTCGCGCAGCGTCCCCCCGCCGACCCCGGTGATGAGCGCGAAGAAGACGAGTGTGACCATCGTCTGGCGGTGCTTGGCCGCGACCAGCGCGCCCGACACGGCGAACACGGCCAGCCCCGCCAGGTCGAGCCAGGGCATCACGGCGGGCAGCATGGCGGTGGGTTGGGGCAGCATCGCGCACGACCCTAGAGCGGCCCTTCGCAGGGGGAAAGGGCGGCGCGTTGATGAACGTGACGTTATCTCCCGTTCATGCAACGGACAGTAGAAGTGGGACGTTACGGCGTCAGATCAATTTGAAAGGAAGTTTGTGATGCGGAAATTGATGCTTGCCCTGGGCTGCACCGCGATGGTCGTCCCCACGCTGGTCCTGCCGGTGACCGCCGCCGACGCGCAGCGCCGCTACAAGTATCGCGAATGGCGCGATGACCGTGGCCGCGTCCGCTGCCGCAAGCCGGACGGCACGACGGGGCTGGTCGTCGGCGGCGTCGCGGGTGCGCTGCTGGGCCGCACGATCGATACGCGCGGCGATCGCACGCTGGGCACGCTGGGCGGTGCCGCCGTGGGCGCGCTCGCCGGTCGCGAGATCGAGCGCGGCACGAGCAACCGCCGCTGCCGCTAACGGCCTTTCCCCCATGGCGGGGAAACAGGGGGCGTCACCTTCGGGTGGCGCCCTTTTTGGTTTGGAAAATCAAACAGATGATCCTGTCTCGATAGTGAACGCCCAGTAGTTTTCGGTTCACGCAACAAGCGGGATAAATGCGGGTTCTTCCTCCCATCATCAACGGGAGTTCGAGTATGCGTATTGCTCTGTTGACGGCGACGATCGCCGCCACCGCCTTTTCCGCCATTCCCGCCGAGGCGCAGCGCAACGGCTGGGAAGCGCGCCAGGAATATCGCGAAGACGTGCGGGACGCCCGCCGTGACTATAACCGCGACGTCCGCCGCGCCGATTCGCCGCGCGACATCCGCGAGGCGCGCCGCGAATATCGCGAGGACATTCGCGATGCCCGCAAGGATTATCGCAAGGACATGCGCAACGTCCGCTGGCGCAATTACGACTATAACCGTTTCGAGCCGGGCCAGCGCGGCTATTATCCCGAGCGCTATTATCGCGACGGCCGTTATTACCAGCCGCGCGCGCTCGGCCGGAACGACCGCATCTATCGCGGCATGAACGGCCGTTTCTATTGCCGCCGCAATGACGGCACCACGGGCCTGGTCATCGGCGGTCTGGCGGGCGGTGCGCTGGGCAATGTGATTGCGGGCGGCGGGTCGCGCCTGCTCGGCACCGTGATCGGCGCAGGCGGCGGCGCGCTGCTCGGCCAGCAGATCGATCGCGGTCAGGTCCGCTGCCGCTAAACCGGCGGACAGCATCAAGGACGGCTCGGCGGGGAGACCCGCCGGGCCATTTCTCGTTTTAGATGAATCCGCCGCCCAGCATCAGGCGGAGGCCGAAGATCAGGATAAGGATCAGGTTCAGATTGCGCCCCGTATCGCGCGACGACAATGCGCCCACCGCCGCGCCGACGATCGCTATGGGGATCACGAACCAGTAACCCCAGGCGAAAAAGGGCAGGAAGGGCACGATACCGAGCAAAAGCGCGACCAGGCCGATGACGACCGAAAACAGGTTCAGCATAGAAATAAAGATGGCGTGGGCTGGCCCTTTCTACAAGCGCAAGGGGGCGGCCTCGATCGACATTCATCCTGTTCCTCCCCTTGCAGGGGAGGAATGGGCGAGTGCTTCGATATCCCGCACTGGGGCATGACAAAGGCAAGAACCGTTAATGATCGCGTCGCCTAGCCGTGCTAGACCGCTCCCCATGATGGCGAAGTCGCACCATATCCTGATCCCGCTGGGCTGCCTGTTGCTCGCATCCTGTGGCGGCACGTCCGATGACGATGCGCAGCTCAATGCCCTGGACAACGAACTGGCGTCGATGAACGACGGCAACCCGAGCCGCGACCCGCAACTGCGCGAGGCGCTGGCCGGGCAGATCATGGTCGATCCCGGCCTCACCCAAAGCTCCAACGCCAATGCCGTGCGTCCGCCCAACCGGCCCGCGAGCGACCAGCTGCCCTCGCTGCCGCCGCCCGCCGATCCGGTCGATGCCCGCACGCTGAAGTCCGCGCCGGTGGCCGCGCGCGACTGCCCCGAATGCCGCGCCTCGGCCGGGGCCTTCACGCTGGCGGCCAAGGCCGGGCAGCAGCCGGGCAATGCCGCCTGCCTGTCGGGCCTGCGTTATTCCGCGACATGGGCGAACCGGATGCCGCAGGCCCTTGCCCCCTATCCAGGCTCGCGCGTGGCGGAAGCGGCGGGCAATGACGCGAATGGCTGCGGCTTGCGCATCGTCAGCCTGCGTACCGCCGCACCCGCCGCCAAGGTCATCGACTATTACTATACCCGCGCCAGCGGGGCGGGCTACAGCGCCGAGCACAAGCTGGACGGCGCGCAACATGTCTTGGGCGGTACGCGGGGACCGGCGGCCTATATGGTCTATGCGACCGCCCGGCCCGGGGGTGGCACCGACATCGATCTGGTGGTCAAGGGCCGCTGATCCCGACGTCCCGCGCTTGTCCTTTGCGCGGCTGACGGGGTTGCGCTAAGGGACGGCGATCATGTCACCGCTTCTTCTCGTAATGCTGGGCGGCGCATTGGGCTCGGGCGCCCGGCATTTGACCGGCCGCTACATGCTCCATGCGTTCGGCCCGGACTTTCCCTATGGCACGCTGACCGTCAACTGGGTCGGCGGTCTGTTGATGGGATTGCTGGCGGGCGTCCTCGCCCGGACCGGCGGCGCGGAAGGGTGGCGGCTGTTTGTCGGCGTCGGGATATTGGGGGGCTTCACCACCTTTTCCTCCTTCTCGCTCGATACCATCACCCTGATCGAACGCGGCCAGATCACGGTCGCGCTCGGTTATGTCGCCTTGTCGTTGCTGGGTTCGCTGGCCGCGCTTTGGGCCGGACTTTCGATAACAAGGATTTTCGCATGACGGACTCTGTCCGCCAATTCACGGTCGGCTATGACGATGACGGCATCCGGCTGGACCGCTGGTTCAAGCGGCATATGCCCGACACCAGCTTCACCACCGTCGCCAAATGGGCGCGTACCGGCCAGTTGCGCGTCGATGGTCTGCGCGCGACGCCGGGCGACCGGATCGCGGCGGGCCAGGTGCTGCGCGTGCCCCCCGCCGAGCCCGCGCTGGCCGAGAGCAGCAAGCCGACGATGCGGCCGCGCCACATCCTGTCCGAGGACGAGGAGTCGTTCGCGCGCGAGATGGTGATCCACAAGGATCGCGACGCGCTGGTCCTCAACAAGCCGCCGGGTCTGGCGACGCAAGGGGGGACCAAGACGACGCAGCATGTCGACGGCCTGCTCGACGCGCTGCAGTTCGAGGCGGAGGGACGGCCCAAGCTGGTCCACCGGCTGGACAAGGACACGTCGGGCGCGCTGCTGGTCGCGCGCAATGCCCGCGCGGCGGCGTTCTTCGCCAAGGCGTTTTCGGGGCGCACCGCCAAGAAGATCTACTGGGCGCTGGTCGTCGGCGTGCCCTCGATCGACGACGGCACGATCGAGCTGCCCATCGCCAAGCAGCCGGGCACCGGCGGCGAGAAGATGCATGTCGACGAGGAAAACGGCCAGTCGGCGCGCTCGCGCTACCGCGTGATCGAGCGGGCGGGCAACAGCTGCTGCTGGGTCGAGTTGCAGCCCTTCACCGGCCGTACCCACCAGCTGCGCGTGCATATGGCCGCGATCGGCCATCCCATCGTCGGCGACGGCAAATATGGCGGTGCGGCGGCGTTCCTGACCGGCGGGATCAGCCGCAAGATGCATCTGCACGCGCGCCGCATCCGCGTCGATCACCCCGATGGCGGCCGGATCGACCAGACGGCCGAACTGCCGACCCACTTCGCCGAATCGATGAACCAGCTGGGCTTTGACGAGATTCGCGGCGACGTCCTGCCCCAGGACGAGGATCGCGGCCCGCCGCCCAAGGAAGTCCTGAAGCAGCGCGCCAAAGCGCACGCCAAGCAGTATCGCAAGGAACGCCGCGGCGAACGTCGGGGCAGAGGTACGCGCTAGTATAATCCTCCCCGGAACGGGGAGGGGGACCATGCGCAGCATGGTGGAGGGGGAGCGCCGCAAGGGCTGTCCTGTGGCGCAAGCCCCCCTCCGTCAGGGCTGACGCCCTGCCACCACCCCGTGCCGGGGAGGATCAAGCATGGCAAAAAGCCCCGCCGACCTGGGTCGACGGGGCTTTCGTTTATCCAAGGGCGAGGGGGACATCCCCCTCGCCCCAAAGATTACCGGCAATAGCCGGGATTGTTCGACTTTTCGATCGCGTGACCGGCCAGCGCCCCGGCGCCGCCGCCCAGGATCGTGCCGAGGGTACGGTCGCCCCGCGTGTCGATCGTGCGGCCCAGCAGGCCACCGGCGATCGCGCCGACGATGGTGCCCGTGGTGCCGTTGTTGCAGCGCTGCGGACCACGGTTGTAATAGCCACGGTTGTAGCCTCCACGGTCATAATAGCCGCGGTCATAGCGCGGGCCGCGATTGTAACCGTCCGAATAGGCGTCGCCATAGGCGCGGTCGTAGCCGTAGCCGCGATCATAATAACGCTGCGCCGAAGCAGCGGTCGGAACCATGGCCGTCGCGCCGACGGCAAGGGCGGCGGCAGCGAGCGAAAGCTTCTTGAACATCACGATCTCCCTTGATCTTCAAACCGGCGGCGGCGGGGCGATTCCCGTCGTCGTTGAAGCCCTTATGGGTGATTCGCCATGTTCGGATGCTGAATACGGTTGTTAGCTGTTGTTCATCCGAAACGTCATGCTTCCCCCGCGCCACCCTTGCCGATAGGAGGGGGCGATGACGCGCCCGCGCCTTGCCCTGTTCGATTGTGACGGTACTCTGGTCGATAGCCAGGCCAATATCTGTCTCGCCGCCGTCGAGGCGTTCACCCTGGCCGGCCTGACCCCGCCGCCCGCCCCCGCAATTCGCCGGATCGTCGGGCTGAGCCTGGTCGAGGCGATGCGTGTGCTCGCACCCGACCAGCCCGACGCGATGCACCACCAACTGGCCAGCGACTATAAGGCGGCCTTCTTCCGACTGCGCACCGCGGGCGCGATGGAACCCGAGCCGCTGTTCGACGGCATCTCCGCCCTGCTCGACCATCTGGCGGGGGAGGGCTGGCTGATGGGCGTGGCGACGGGCAAGTCGGATCGAGGCCTCAAACGGGTGCTGGCCGAACATGGTCTGGCGGATCATTTCGTCACACTGCAAACCGCCGACCGGCACCCGTCCAAGCCCGACCCGTCGATGGTGCTGGCCGCCATGGCCGAGACCGGCGTGGCGGCGCAGGATGTCGCGATGATCGGTGATACGAGCTTCGACATGGCGATGGGCAAGGCGGCAGGTGCCTTCGCGGTCGGTGTCGCCTGGGGATATCATAACGTGACGGAACTGGTGAGCGCAGGCGCCGAGGTCGTGGCGCAAGAGGTTGCGGACCTACCCGCCCTGCTGGTGCGGTCATGAGCGGCGACACGCGCGCGCGGCGGCGCTGGTTCATCATCATGGGCGTGCGCCTGATCGGCGTGGCGGGCGCACTGTTCGGCGTGGTGCTGGCTTCGCGCGGGGTGGCATGGCCGCACAAGGCGCTGGGCGTCGCCATCATCCTGTCGGCGCTGGCGATGATCGCGATCGTGCCCGCCGGCCTGGCGCATCGCTGGCGGAGCGGGGGCGAATGAAGCGGTTCTGGACAAACGTCTCGGTCGATGCCGAGCGGGTCGTGCGGCTCGACGACCGGCCGGTGCGCACGCCGGGGCGGGTGCCGCTGGCGCTGCCGACGATGGCGCTGGCCGAGGCGGTCGCGGGCGAGTGGCGCGACGTCGAGGAAACGGTCGACCCGCGCGCCATGCCGCTGACCGGCCTCGCCAATGCGGCGATCGACCGGATCGGCGCGGACCCGGCGCCGTTCGCGGCCGGGCTGGCGCGTTATGCGGAGAGCGACCTGCTCTGTTACCGCGCGGACTCGCCGCCGGAACTGGTGGCGCGGCAGGATGTAGTGTGGAACCCGCTGCGCGACTGGGCGCGGGATCGCTACGACGTGCATTTCACCCTGGTGACGGGGATCATGCACCAGCCCCAGCCTCCCGCGACGGTCGAGCGGCTGGCGCAGGCCGTGGCGGCGCTCGATCCGTTCCGTCTTGCCGCGCTGTCGCCGGTGGTGACGATTACCGGCTCGCTGGTGCTGGCCCTGGCGCTGCTGGAGGGGGCGGCGGAGGCCGATGCGATCTGGACCGCCGCGCATGTCGACGAGGATTTCCAGGCCGAGATCTGGGGTGAGGATTACCTCGCCGTCGAAGCGCGAGAGGCCAAGCGTCGGGAGTTCGACGCGGCAGTGAAGTTCTTGAAGGCGCTGGGATAAGTTTGTTTCGAGGGCAGGGCGTGGGCTTCGACTGCGCTCAGCCTGAACGGGAGTCGAGGGTGGTTGCCACCTATCCCGCGCTCCGTTCACACTGAGCGAAGTCGAAATGCATGGGATGCGCGTCCGGCGAGGGTTTCCCTTGGGCTTCGACTACGCTCAGCCTGAACGGGGGCAAGGAGACGTGGGAGGGAACCCCGCGTGGGTTGTCACCCGTCCTACACTCCGTTCGCACTGAGCGAAGTCGAAGTGCCCGCCCCGCGCTTACTTCGTCGTCAGCTTCCGGATGAACCCGATCAACCCGGTCTGGCGCGAGCGCTTCAGCCGCTCGGCTTGCAGGATCGTCTTCACGCCCTGGAAACACTGCTCCACATCGTCATTGACCAGGACGTAATCATAGCCGTCCCAGTGGCTGACCTCGTTGGTCGCGCGGGCCATGCGGGCGTCGATCACCTCGACCGAGTCGGTCGCGCGGCGCTCGAGTCGCTGGCGCAGTTCCTCCATCGAGGGGGGGAAGATGAACACGCGGACCACGTCGCCGCCCGCGATCTGGAACAGCTGTTGCGCGCCCTGCCAGTCGATGTCGAACAGCACGTCCTTGCCCGCCGCCAGCATCGCCTCGACCTGAGCGCGCGGCGTGCCATAGCGATTGTCGAAGACATGCGCCCATTCGAGGAACTCGTCATCCGCCACCATGCGGCGAAATTCCTCGAGGTCGACGAAGTGATAGTCCCGGCCGTCCTCTTCGCCCGGCCGGATGCCGCGCGTCGTTGCCGACACCGACATTTGCAGGCCGTCGTCATCGGCGAGCAGCTTGCGCGCGATCGTCGACTTGCCCGCACCCGAGGGCGAGGACAGCACGAACAACATGCCGCGGCGCTTCAGCTTGTGGGGATCGTCGGGATGGGCGGGCGAGTTTGGCATATCTGCCTTTGACGCACGCGGTTGCAGCGCGTCAAGACATGCTTGACGCGCTGCGGTATCGCTTTGTCTGGAAGCGAGGCCTTAGAAGCGGTTGCCCGCGACCTTTCCGGCCTTGTGCCGGTCATAGGCCTTCTTGGCCGCATAGCCGCCGCCGAGCAGCAGGCCGAGCGGACCCAGGCGGCGTATGCCGCCGACGGCCAGCGCACCCAGCGCCGCACCCTTGAAGCCGTCATTGCCTTCGCGGCGACCGATTTCACGCCCGACGAGTGCGCCGATAATACGTCCGATCATGCTGTTTCTCCAAAAACCCGGTCCTTGATCTCACCCGCGCCGCGCAGCACCGCCCAGCCCACCGCATAGGTGATGGCGAGCGGCAGCACGACTTTCAGGACATTGGCGGTCACCGCACCGATGATCGCGCCGTCCGCGACACCGTCATCACCCGACATTCCGTCAATGGCGGCGCCCACCATGGCGCCGATGGTCGTTGCACCCATGCTCATGCCCTTCGTTGCTCGGGGAAGGAAAAGCATGGGGGGGCGATGGGTTCCGTCGGGAATAATCCTCCCCGGCACGGGGAGGGGGACCATGCGCAGCATGGTGGAGGGGGCGTGCCGCACGGTACGTCCATTGCGGCATGCCCCCTCCGTCAGGCCTTCGGCCTGCCACCTCCCCGTGCCGGGGAGGATTGCGTTCAGCCCTTCGCCGCGACCTTTGCCTCGATCGCGTCCCAGATCAGGCCCGCGACATCCGTCCCGTCGAACGTCTCGATGGCGACGATGCCGGTGGGGGAGGTGACATTGATCTCGGTCAGCCATTCGCCGCCGATCACGTCGATCCCGACGAACAACAGCCCGCGCCGCTTCAACTCCGGCCCGAGCACCGCGCAGATTTCACGCTCACGCTCGGTCAATTCGGTCTTCTGCGCCGAGCCGCCGACCGCCAGGTTGGAGCGGATCTCGCCCTCGCCTGGCAGGCGGTTGATCGCGCCCGCGACTTCGCCGTCGATCAGGACGATGCGCTTGTCACCCTTGGCCACGGCGGGCAGGAACGCCTGCACCATATGCGGCTCGCGATAGGCGGTGTTGAACACCTCGATCAGCGCGGACAGGTTCGCGCCGTCGCGCCCGACCTTGAAGATCGCCTTGCCGCCATTGCCGTGCAGCGGCTTGATGACGATCTCGCCATGCTCCGTCAGGAATGCCCGCGCCTCGTCCAGCGAGCGGGTGACCAGCGTCGGCGGCATGAACTGCGGATAGTCGAGGACGAAGACCTTTTCCGGCGCGTTGCGCACGCTGCGCGGATTGTTCACGACCAGCGTCTTCTCGGCGACCCGCTCCAGCAGGTGGGTCGCGGTGATATAGCCCAGGTCGAAGGGCGGATCCTGCCGCATCAGCACGACATCGGCCGCGTCGCCCAGGTCCAGCTTCACCGGCTCGCCGAACCGGTAATGGTCGCCCGCGACGCGCTGCACGGTGACGGGATGCGCCTTCGTCCAGAGGTGCCCGTCCGACCAGTTGAGGTCGCCTGCGTCATAGTGGAACAGAGTGTGCCCGCGCGCCTGGGCCGACAGCATCAGTGCGAAGGTCGAGTCCCCGGCGATGTTGATCTGGTCCATCGGGTCCATCTGGACGGCGACGGTCAGCGGCTTGGACATGGGGGCTTCCTTCCTTGAGGTGTTGCGGACGGGAGGTAATCGCTGCCCGCGCGCCTGTCACCCACACCATGCGTTTTCGATGTGACGCGGCCGCGTGCCCGGCGCGAGCAGGATGACGTCGACCCGGATATCGTCGCCCGGCCCGGCATAGGTCGCCATCAGCACCTCGGCGGCGGCCGCGACCCGTGCCAGCCGCCGCGCGTCGATCGCGAAATCCAGTTCGGCGGCGGTCTTGCGCGTCTTCACCTCGACAAAGGCGACCAGCGATCCGCGCCGCGCTACCAGATCGATCTCGCCCGCAGGCGTGCGCACCCGGCGGTCGAGGATCGTCCAGCCCTTCAGCCGCAGCCACCAGGCGGCGAGGCGTTCGCCGCGACGGCCCGCTTCTTCGGCGGCACGGCGATCACGGCGGGGGCGGGCGGAGGGCGGGGGCATTGGCCCATGCTATCCAAGGATAACGGCGTGGGCGAGCGATTACTCCGGCGCGGTCAGCCAGGCCAGGCTGTCCTCGGCGGGATCGAACACCCGCAGATAGGGCTGGGTCATCAGCCGCCGGATCTGTTGCCGCCCGATCGCGCTGCCGTTGATCATCGCGATCCGGCTGGCGCGGGGAAAGTCGCGCAGCGCCTCATGGACCGTCATGATCGCTTCCTTCGGCTGGACGCTGATCGCCGACATGTCGATGCGCAGGCGATAGCCGGGGCGGAAGCCGCTGCGCCGGAACGCCTCGACCAGTTCCTGGGCATAGCGGTTCGCGACCTCGGGCGTGAAATGCCCGGTCCATTGGATGTCGAGCAGGTTGATGTCGTGGCGAAACTGAAAGGCGTACATGGCGGTTCCCATGTTCCTCCCTGCGCCATCGATCCTTGCCGAATCGCTAATGCAGGCGCCTAGTCGCTTGAACCGCCGTCCTTCATCGCCAGCGCGCGGGCATAGAGCGTCTTGCGGTCAAGCCCCAGCGCCTTGGCGACTTCGCTCGCCGCGCGGCCGACGGGCAGGCGGGTCAGCGCCTCGGCCAGCGCGGCGTCGGCATCCTGTTCGGTGGCGGGCGGCGCTTCGCCCGGCGGGGCGACGACGATCGCGATCTCGCCCTTCGGCCCGCCCTCGGCATAGCGCGCGGCGAGGGTGGAGAGGGTGCCGGTCACGGCCTCCTCGAACTTCTTGGTGATTTCGCGCGTCACCGCCGCCTCGCGGTCGCCGAGTCCCTGGGCCAGGGCGGTCAGCGTCGCCGCCAGACGCGGACCTGATTCGTAGAGGACCAGGGTGGCACGGATGCTGGCGATCTCGGCAATGGCATCGGCGCGCGCCTTTTCCTTGGGTGGCAGGAAGCCCGCGAACAGAAAGCGATCGGTCGGCAGCCCGGCCAGCGTCAGCGCGGCGATCGCGGCGCAGGGGCCGGGGATCGTCACCACCGCATGGCCCGCCGCCCGCGCGTCGCGCACCAGCTTGTATCCGGGATCGGAGATCAGCGGGGTCCCGGCGTCGGAGACGAGCGCCACCGCCTGGGTCGCCATGCGCGCGATCAGGCCGGGGCGGACATGCTCGGCATTGTGGTCGTGATAGGGCTGCATGGGCCGTTTCACCCCGATATGGCGGAGCAGCCCGGCCGTCACGCGACTGTCCTCGACCGCAATGATATCGGCGTTTGTCAAAATGTTGGCCGCACGCGGAGACAGATCGCCGAGATTGCCGATAGGGGTCGCGACGATGTACAGGCCGGGTTCGAGAGTGTTTTCGATTTGGGTCACGGGGATCGTCATGACAGAGGCAGGGCTGTTCGTACAACCGGGGGCCGTCATTCGGGGCCGCTTCCCATTTCCGACGGGGCGTATGGGGCGCGCCGTCGCGCTGGCGACGACGCTGGCGCTGGCCGCCTGTCAGACGATCGTGCCGCGCGGGCCGGTGGAACGACCCGAGTCGCGGCCGGTGCCGACCACCCCGCGCCCCTCGACCGAGCCGGAGGCGGGGCTGCCCCGTGACACCGCGCGTCATCGCATCGCGCTGCTCGTGCCCTTGTCGGGCAGCAATGCCGGGGTGGGCCAGTCGATCGCCAATGCGACGATGATGGCGCTGCTCGATGCGCAGGCCGACACGATCCGCATCACCAATTACGATACCGCGAACGGCGCGGGCGCTGCGGCGCAGAAGGCGATCGCCGAGGGCGCGCAGCTGATCCTGGGGCCGCTCTTGTCCGAGGATGTCCGCGCCGTCGCGCCGATCGCGCATACCGCGCGGGTGCCGGTCATCAGCTTTTCCAACGATGCGGGCGTGGCCGGGAACGGCACGTATCTGATGGGCTATACCCCCGCCCAGTCGATCGACCGGGTCGTCACCTATGCGCGCGGACGCGGCGTCACGACCTTTGCCGGGCTGGTTCCCAACGGCCTTTATGGCGAACGGGCCTCCACCGCCTTCCTGCGGGCGGTCGAAGGGGCGGGAGGGCAGGTCGTCTCGCTCCAGCCCTATGGCCGGGTCGCGGGCGGCATCGGCGCGGCGGCCCAGCGGCTGAACGCCAAGGCTCCCTATGACGCCGTGCTGATCGCCGATGGCGGCGCGACGGCGGCGGCCGCCGCGCCCATCCTCAAGCGCGGGCCGGGGGCGAACACGCGGCTGCTGGGCACCGAATTGTGGAATTCCGAATCGGGCATCGCCGCGCGCGCCGCGCTGAACGGTGCGTGGTTCGCCAGCGTCTCCAACACGCTCTACCGCCAATATGCGACCAAGTACCGCGCCCGCTTCCGCGCTGCCCCCTATCGTTTGTCGAGCCTGGGGTATGACGCGGTTCTGCTGACCGTGCGGATCGCGCGCGACTGGAAGATGAACGCGCCCTTCCCCGAAGCACGGCTGCGCGCCTCGGACGGCTTCGCCGGGATCGACGGCGCCTTTCGCTTCGGCCGCGACGGCGTGGCCGAACGCGCGCTGGAGGTGCAGGAACTGCGCGACGGCACCGCCGTGACCGTCAGCCCAGCACCGACCGGGTTCGGGGGATGATTGGCGAGGCCATCGTCGTGATGTGCGCGGTCGGCAGCCGCGACGAAGCGGCGGGGATCGCACGGGCGCTGGTCGAACAGCGGCTGGCGGCGTGTGTCCAGATGATGCCGGTCGAAAGCTGGTATCGCTGGGACGGTGCGGTCCAGCATGAGCCGGAAGTGATGCTGCATATCAAGACGATACGCAGCCGCTTCGCCCGACTGTGCGAGGCGATCGAGGCGCTGCACAGCTATGACGTGCCGGAGATCGTCGCACTGCCGATCACCGAAGCATCGCCGCGCTATCTGGAATGGGTGCGCCAGTCTGTCTGCTGAGGCGACTCAGTCCTCCGTCAGCACCACCTCACGCAGGATCGCGTCGAGCAGGAGCGCCCCCGCTTCGGTGACGATCAGCCGCTCGCCGTCCAGGCGGACCAGACCCTGTCGCGCCAGGGTGGTGACGGCGGCGTGGTTCACCATCTCGCGTCCCTCGGCCAGTGCGGCGACGCGGGACAGGTCGACGCCTTCGGCCAGGCGCAGGCCCATGACCAGCGCTTCGGTCGCGCGGGTGGCCGGGGGGAGGGTTTCCTCCAGCTCGATGCCATGGCCGTTGCGGTCGACGGCACCCATCCAGTTTTCCGGCTTCTTGCGCCGCGCGGTGGCGACGCCTTCGCGGCGGCCATGCGCGCCGGGGCCGATCCCGGCATAATCGCCGTAACGCCAATAGGTCAGGTTGTGGCGGCTCTCCGCGCCGATTCGGGCATGGTTGGAGGTCTCATAGGCGGGAAGGCCTGCGGCGGCGGTGATCGCGCGCGTCGTCTCGAACAGGTCGGCGGCGGCATCGCCGTCCGGAATGACCAGCCGCCCGGCCGCTGCCTCGGTATGGAAGCGCGTGCCCGGCTCGATGGTCAGCTGATAGAGCGACAGATGCTCGGTCCCATAGCCGATCGCCCGGGTCAGCTCGGCTTCCCACTCGGGCAGGGGCTGGCCGGGACGGGCATAGATCAGGTCGAAGCTGACCCGCCCGAACTGCTCCTGCGCGGTCTGGAGCGCGCGCAGCGCCTCGTCCACGCCATGCGCGCGACCCAGGAAACGCAGCGCCTCGTCATCCAGCGCCTGCACGCCCAGCGAGGCGCGGTTGACCCCGGCGGCGGCGAGATCGGCGAAGCGCGCGGCCTCGACCGAGGAGGGATTGGCCTCCAGCGTGATCTCGATCCCCTCGGCAAAGCCCCAGTGGCGCTCGGCCGCGTTCAGGATCGCGGCGACGGTGGCAGGCGGCATCAGCGATGGCGTGCCGCCGCCGAAAAAGATCGAGGTCAGCCGCCGTCCCGGCAGAATGGCGGCTTCATGGGCCAGATCGGCGAGCATCGCATCGGCCCAGGCGGCCTGGTCCACCGACTCGCGGACATGGCTGTTGAAGTCGCAATAGGGGCATTTGGAGACGCAGAAGGGCCAATGGACATAAAGCGCGAGCGGGGCGGGGGACGGCGATATTGCGGAGGACATGATGCGCCCCGATATGGCGGGGATGCGCACGCTTCGCCATCTCTTATCGTTATCGGCCGCCGCGATCCTGCTGGCGGGATGCGGGCCGATGATCCCCTCGCAGACCGGCGGGGTGGAGCGGCCGCCGCCCCGGATCGTCGAGCAGCGGACCTCGGATGCGTCCGCGCCGCGTGGGGCCGGGTTGCTGCGTCAGGCCATGCTGAACGGCCACCGGGCGGCACGGGCGGAAGTCGGTTTGCGCCCGCTAGTCTGGGACGAGGGGCTGGCGGCGAGCGCGCTGGCCTATGCGCAGGACCTGGCGCGCACCGGCCGTTTCGAACATGCCGAACAGCCGCAGGGACCGACGCGGCAGGGCGAGAATCTGTGGACCGGCACGCGCGGCGCCTATCGCTATGACGAGATGATGGGGCATTGGGTCGCCGAAAAGCGCGACTTCGTGAATCTGCCCGTGCCGCAGGCCAGCCGGACCGGCCGGTTCGGCGATGTGGCGCATTACACACAGATCGTCTGGGCGCGTTCCACGGCGGTCGGTTGCGCGATGGCGAGCAATGCGCGCGACGATTTCCTCGTTTGTCGCTATAGCCCGACCGGCAACGTCTTCGGCGAGCGGACTTTCTGACTCGGCCGGGCATGACGGGAAGGTACTGACGCGATGGCGAATCCCTATGATCCGATGGCGTGGATATCCTTCTGGACCGCACCCGCACGATTCGCGGTGATGGCGGGTGAGTCGATGCTGAGCGCGCAGAGCGTCATCGCCTCGCGCATGGGCGCGATGGCGACGGGCACGTCTTCGGCGGCGGAAATGACGCTCATGGTCAGCGAGAAGGTGAAGGCCTTCGACCAGTCGGCGAAGGTGTGGAACCGGGATCAGGCGGCGTTGTCGCGGCTGTCGCGGCACGACCCGCATGGGAACATGCTGGATGCCTGGGAAGCGATGGCGCGCGCGATGCTGATCGGCGCGTCGATGCCGGTGCAGGCGATGGCGCCGGTTCACAAGGCGGTCACGGCGAACCAGAAGCGTTTGGCGAAGGGGTAAGTCTTAAATCCTCCCCGGTACGGGGAGGGGGACCAGCCGCAGGCTGGTGGAGGGGGATCACCACATAGGTCATCCTCTGCGGAAGCCCCCCTCCGTCAGGCCTTCGGCCTGCCACCTCCCCGTGCCGGGGAGGATTTTTTTCAGAACACCGCCTTTACCAGCTGCCCGAAGGCATCGGCGCGGTGGCTGATGCGGTTCTTTTCGTCCTGATCCATCTCGGCGAAGGTTTCGCTATAGCCGATCGGCTGGAAGATCGGGTCGTAGCCATGGCCCTTGTCGCCACGTGGCGGCCAGACGATCGTGCCGTCCACACGCCCCTCGAACCATTCGACATGACCATCGGGCCAGCCGATCGCGAGCGCGCAGATGAAATGCGCCGCGCGGGCCATATCGGGCTCCTCGTTCAGCCGATCCTCGACCGCGCGCATCGCCATGCCGAAGTCCTTCTCCGGCCCCGCCCAGCGCGCCGAGAAGAGGCCCGGATCGCCGCCCAGCGCCTCGACGCACAGACCGCTATCGTCCGACAGGGCGGGCAGGCCCGACAGGTCGGCAGCGGCCAGCGCCTTCAGTTCGGCATTGGCGACGAAGGTCGTGCCGGTTTCCTCTGGCTCGGGCAGGTCCAGGTCACCGGCTGCGATCACCTCCATGCCATAGGGCGCGAGGAGTTCGCGGAATTCCACGATCTTGCCCTTGTTATGGCTGGCGAGGACCAGCTTGCCCGGCGTCAGCTTGCGGATCGCCTGGCGGCCGCTTCCTTCGCCGCTCATGCGCGGATCGCCCGGTCCTGCGCGGCGAAGATCTCGTTGCAGCCCATACGCGCGAGACGCAGCAGGCGCAGTAGCGCCTCTTCGTCATAGGTCGCGCTTTCGGCGGTCGCCTGGACCTCGGCGATATGGCCGTTCTCGATCAGCACGAAATTGGCGTCGGCATCGGCGGCCGAATCCTCGATATAGTCGAGGTCGAGGACGGGCGTGCCCTGATGGATACCGCACGAGACGGCCGCGACCTTGTTGCGGATCGGGTCGCTGGCCAGCTTGCCCTCGGCCATCAGCTTGTTGACCGCCATGCGCAGCGCGACCCAGGCGCCCGAAATGGCGGCGGTGCGGGTGCCGCCATCGGCCTGGATCACGTCGCAGTCGATGGTGATCTGCCGCTCGCCCAGCGCCTTCAGGTCGCAGACGGCGCGCAGGGAACGGCCGATCAGCCGCTGGATTTCCTGGGTACGGCCCGACTGCTTGCCCTTGGCCGCTTCCCGGCTGCCGCGCGTATGGGTGGCGCGGGGGAGCATGCCGTACTCGGCCGTGACCCAGCCTTCGCCCTTGCCGCGCAGGAAGGGGGGGACTCGCTCTTCGACGCTGGCGGTAACGAGCACCTTGGTATCGCCGAACCCGATCAGCACCGAACCTTCGGCGTGGCGGGTGAAGTTCGGTTCGATGGTGATGGGACGCATCTGGTCGGGCATCCGGCCGGACGGGCGCATAGTCTTCTCCTTGTTCCTTGAGGACAGCCCTAACCGCCCCCCGCCTAGAGCGCCAGATGGGACGGTGGCGATCGGAAGACGACAACCTTCTTCTCTGCGCCCTCTGCGCCTCTGCGCGACAAAATAGTTCACGCGAAGCCGCGACGCCGCGAAGAGGGGACTGGAAATCTTCGCGCCATCGCGGCTTCGCGTGAACAATCTCTTTTTTTGCGCGCAGAGGACGCAGAGAGGAAGAGAGTGTCTTCCGATCGCGGTTGAGTGGTGTGGGGCTAATACCTACATTTCCGTCATGGTCACACTTCCGATCACCGAGCTGACCGACCGGGCACGCGATATCTTTCGTGTGGTGGTCGACAGCTATCTGACCAGCGGCCAGCCGGTCGGGTCGAAGACCATCGCGCTGTCGGGGATCAACCTGTCGCCCGCCTCGATCCGCAACGTCCTTCAGGAACTGGAGGAGCGCGGGTTGCTGGCGGCGCCGCATACCAGTGCGGGACGGATGCCGACCGATATGGGGCTGCGGCTGTTCGTCGACGGCATGATGCACGCGATGGAGCCCAGCATCGAGGAGCGCGCCGCGATCGAGGCACGCGCCGCGCGCTCCGGCCCGGTCGAGGAGGCGCTGGCGGCGACGACGGCGGTGCTGTCGGGGCTGTCGGCCTGCGCGGGCCTTGTCATGGTGCCCAAGCGCGAGATGAAGTTGCGCTCGATCGGCTTCGTGCCCCTGTCGCCGATCCAGGCGCTGGCCGTGCTGGTCGCGGAGGATGGCGCGGTGGAAAACCGGGTGCTCGAACTGCCGCCGGGCATGACGGGATCTGCACTGGTCGAGGCGGGCAATTATCTGTCCGCCACGCTGGCGGGCCTCACGCTGGGCCAGGCGCGCGAGCGGCTGGAGCGCGAGCTGGCGGCGGGACGTGCGGCGCTGGACGGTGCGGCACGCGCGCTGGTCGAACAGGGGCTGGCCGTCTGGAGCGAGGATGGCGAGCGGCGTCCGATCCTGATCGTGCGGGGGCAGGGACGGCTGATCGATGCCGCCGCCGCCGCCGATCTGGAGCGGGTCCGCGACCTGCTCGACGATCTGGAAGGCAAGCAGGAAATCGCGCATCTGCTCGATTCGGCGCGCGCGGGCGATTCGACCCGCATCTTCATCGGCGCGGAGAACAAATTGTTCGCGCTGTCCGGGTCTTCGGTGATCGCACGGCCTTTTCGGGGGCTGGACGGCCAGGTGGTCGGTGTGGTCGGCGTAATCGGGCCGACGCGGTTGAACTATGCCCGCGTCGTGCCCATGGTGGATTTCACGGCGGCAACGCTCGCCCGGATGATGGGCTGAACAGGGATTATGATGAGCGACAACACGACCAACGAAACCCCGAACGACCTGCGCGAAGAGACGGCCGAGGCCGCGCCCGAAGTGGCCGTGCAGGACCGCGTCGCCGAGCTGGAGAACCAGCTGGCCGAGGCCAAGCAGCAATATCTCTATGCCCAGGCCGAGAATCAGAATGTCCGTCGCCGTGCCGAGAAGGAAGCGGTCGACGCGCGCAACTATGCCGCGACCGCGTTCGCGCGCGACGTCCTGTCGGTCGCCGACAATCTCCAGCGTGCGCTGCAGGCGATCCCGGCCGATCTGCGCACCGATGACAAGTGGAAGGGGCTGGTGACCGGCCTCGATGCGACCGGCCGCGAGCTGGACAGCGTGCTCGGCCGCCACGGCATCACCAAGATCGAGGCGATGGGCCAGCCGCTCGACCCCAACAAGCATCAGGCGATGATCGAAATGCCCTCCGACCAGGAACCGGGCACGATCGTGCAGGAGATGCAGTCGGGTTACATGATCAAGGACCGCCTGCTGCGCCCAGCACTGGTCGCGGTGGCGAAGAAGCCGGAATAATCAGGTTTTCTTGACCGATGACGAAAGGGCGGTCCTGCGGGGCCGCCCTTTTTCGTTACTGGCCGAGCAGTTTCAGCACGTCCTTCTGGCTTTGATTGGCCTGGGCGAGCATGGCGGTCGAAGCCTGGGCCAAAATTTGGGCGCGGGCGAGTTTGACGGACTCTTCGGAATAATCGGTGTCGGCGATGCGCGAACGCGCTTCCGACAAATTGGTGGTGCCGCTGGTCAGGGTGGAGACAGCGGATTGCAGGCGGTTTGCAGTTGCGCCGAGTTGTCCTTGGACGCTCGCCACCGTCGTCAACAGGTCGTCGATGCGTTTGAGCGTATTATCGGTGCGATAGCGGTTGGTAACGTTGAGCTCGTCGGTCAGCGAGAAATTCCTGTGAGCGTCATAATCAATTAGATTATTCTGATTGTTGTAATAGACGCCGCTGTTTTTGAACCATTGATCGCCATTTTGCGTATAGACAATACGGCCTATATCATTCCTCGTGATGTAATCTCCCGCAATGCGCCCACGCGCCATATAATCGTCAAACGTTACAAGATGCGAGGTGGGTCCGGTATAGGGCTGTGTTATTCTTACTGGATTGTCGAGTGGGCCATCATAGTCCCATGTTGTATTGACGCGATCTCTGAGGAATTCCGTGGGAACGGGAGGGATGGAAATTGGAATCGTGTCGGTGATATTCGGTCCAGCCTGTACGTTAAGCTTTACGCTAGCATCGACCAACTGGTTATTGCTGTCGTAAACCGGCGCATTGGCGTTGAACAACGCCACCCCGTTGAATGAGGCGTTGCGAAGCGTCTGGTCGATCTGCGTCGACAGCGCGGTCACTTCCAGCTGAAGCGCCGCGCGGTCGCTCATGCTGTACGTCCCCGATCCCGCCTGCACCGCCAGCTCGCGGATCCGTTGCAGCATGTTGGACACCTCGGTCAGCGCGCCGTCGGCGGTCTGGACCAGCGAGACGCCGTCCATCGCGTTGCGGATGCCCTGGGTCATGCCGCGAATCTGTGCGGTCATGGAACTGCTGATCGCCAGCCCGGCCGCATCGTCCTTGGCCGAATTGATCCGCTGGCCCGAGGACAGTCGCGCCATGGATTGCGCCAGATCGGTATTGGCGCGCTGCGTGGCCGCCATCGCTCGAAGCGCGGCGCCATTGGTGTTGATGACCGTCATGGTAACTCCCATCCCCTGACGTGCGCGGGAGGCCCCGCGCGCGAAAAAGATGGTTGACGAAATTAACCATGATCGAACAATCCGGGCTTTTCCCGGATATGGGCGGGCGGTGTGGTTCGTCCGGGTGCGGGATTTTCCCTCCCCCATCCCCTCCCGCCTGCGGAAGGGGTGCGATGCTCGGCGGCCTTAGGGACCAACGATAAGGCGGCGCCTGCGGGTGCGGCAGGCACACCCCTCCCGCAGGCGGGAGGGGATGGGGGAGGGCATTCGCCCCAGGCGGCAACGCGTCAGTCCATCCCCTGAAACGGCACCAGTGTCCGATACTGCGCCAGCGGCGGCGCCCCCGCCACCACCGCCCCGCGCTTCAGCAGAAAGGCATGGCGGACGATCTCCGCCTGCTGCTCGATCCCATAGCGATCGAAACGCTGCCCCGGCTTCAGGCAATAGGTGTAGCGGCAAAAGGGATGGCGTTTCAGCGGCAGGAACAGGCCCTGCTGGTGCTGCCAGATATGCACCATCTCATGGATGAACAGCCCTTGCTCATGCAGCGGGCAAGCGCCGAAATCCTCGCGCCACAGATCGCCCCTGGGATGGAAATGGATGCAGCCGGTGGGCGCCATCACCGTGTCGCGTGGCTGGAAAAACGCCCATTTGGTCGGCGACAGGTGAACCCGGGCATAGTCGATCGCGTCGCCGAAGACGGACCGGGCCAGCGTTTCTTCCGCGGGGGTGAGGAGGCGCTTGGTCATGACGCCCAGATGGGGCGCATCGAGAGGGTAGGAAAGGGGCAGGCCGCCCGCACGGCCCGCCCCCATTCTTCAGCTCCGGCGCGCGGTCAGCCACTGGGTGTTGGTCAGCGGCCTGGCGACGATACGGACCCCGCCTATATGGCCGAAATAGCCGTCCTTGCGCGTCGGCGAGTTTTTCCCGTGGTCCGAGAGCTTATTTCCCCGGAGCCGGATCGCCCGCCGCGATCACCCGCGCGCCTTGGCGCAGGCGGGTGCCGTCCGAAAAGGTCAGGAGCAGCGACAGGATGCGTCCCGGCTTCACCCCCTGGTTCATGTCGTACAGCATCACATGCCGCCCGCCCGGCTCGAAGGCGACGGTGGCCCCGGCCGGGATGGGCACGGAATCGACCTTCTTCATCGCCATGCCGCCCTCATGCATCTCGCTGGTGATCGCGACGTCGCTGCTCACCCCGATCAGGTCGAGCGGCTTGGGGCCGCCATGCACGATGAAATAGGCCGCCGCCGGACGCCCCGGCACGGCGGCCAGGCGGACCCAGCCCTCTTCGGTCGAAAGTTCGGGCTTGGCGGAACAGCCACCCAGCGCCCCCACCGCCATCGCTCCGGCAGTAGCCCAGAGGCCCAGAAAAACAGCGCGACGCATGGCAAACCTTTCCGTTTCGGCAAATCCCGAGACGACCCTAGGTTCCATCCAATCTTGCGGCAACGGATCGCCCACCTATATCCGCCTTCGTGAACGGGGTTTTCGGTTGCCGCTTTCGGGACCGGACGGCCCCGGCATCCGACTTTCAGACTATGTTCTCGAGGGGCATTTAGAGACTTATGGCAAAAGTGATCGGCATCGACCTCGGCACCACCAACAGCTGCGTCGCTGTCATGGAGGGCGGCAAGCCCAAGGTCATCGAAAACGCGGAAGGCGCGCGCACCACGCCGTCGATCGTCGCCTTCGCCAAGGATGGCGAGCGCCTGATCGGCCAGCCTGCCAAGCGCCAGGCGGTGACCAACCCCGACAACACCATCTTCGCGGTGAAGCGCCTGATCGGCCGTCGCTTCGACGATCCCGTCACGAAGAAGGACACCGAGCTGGTCCCGTATTCGATCGCGCGCGGCCCGAACGGCGACGCGTGGGTCAATGCGGGCGGCAAGGATTACAGCCCGTCGCAGATTTCGGCCTTCACGCTCCAGAAGATGAAGGAAACCGCCGAATCGTATCTGGGCGAGACGGTGACCCAGGCGGTCATCACCGTGCCTGCGTACTTCAACGACGCGCAGCGCCAGGCGACCAAGGACGCCGGCCAGATCGCGGGCCTCGAAGTGCTGCGCATCATCAACGAGCCGACCGCGGCCGCGCTGGCTTACGGCCTGGAGAAGCAGGACGGCAAGACGATCGCGGTCTATGACCTGGGCGGCGGCACCTTCGACATCTCGATCCTCGAGATCGGCGATGGCGTGTTCGAGGTGAAGGCGACCAACGGCGACACCTTCCTGGGCGGCGAAGACTTCGACAACAAGATCGTCGAGTTCCTGGCGTCGGGATTCCAGAAGGACGAGGGCATCGACCTCGCCAAGGACAAGCTGGCGTTGCAGCGTCTGAAGGAAGCGGCCGAGAAGGCGAAGATCGAGCTGTCTTCGGCCCAGTCGACCGAGGTCAACCTGCCCTTCATCACCGCCGACCAGAACGGCCCGAAGCATCTGGTGAAGACGATCACCCGCGCCGATCTGGAGCGTCTGGTCGAAGACCTGATCCAGCGCACGCTGGAGCCCTGCAAGAAGGCGCTGGCCGATGCGGGCATGAAGGCCGACGAGATCGCCGACGTGGTGCTGGTGGGCGGCATGACCCGCATGCCGCGCGTCCGTGAGGTCGTGAAGAACTTCTTCGGCAAGGACCCGCACACCGGCGTGAACCCCGACGAAGTCGTCGCCATGGGCGCGGCGATCCAGGCGGGCGTGCTGCAGGGCGACGTCAAGGACGTGCTGCTGCTCGACGTGACCCCGCTGTCGCTGGGCATCGAGACGCTGGGCGGCATCATGACCAAGATGATCGACCGCAACACGACGATCCCGACCAAGAAGAGCCAGGTCTATTCGACCGCCGACGACAACCAGAATGCGGTGACGATCCGGGTCTTCCAGGGCGAGCGCGAGATGGCGCAGGACAACAAGCTGCTGGGTCAGTTCGACCTGGTCGGCATCCCGCCCGCGCCGCGCGGCGTGCCGCAGATCGAGGTCACGTTCGACATCGACGCCAACGGCATCGTCAACGTCTCGGCCAAGGACAAGGGCACCGGCAAGGAGCAGCAGATCCGCATCCAGGCGTCGGGCGGTCTGTCGGACAACGACATCGACCAGATGGTCCGTGACGCGGAGAAGTTCGCGGAAGAGGACAAGAAGCGTCGTGCCGAGGCCGAGGCGAAGAACAACGCCGAGTCGCTGATCCACACGACCGAGCGCCAGCTGGCCGACAATGGCGACAAGATCGACGCGTCGCTGAAGTCGGAAATCGAGGCGGCGATCGCCGAGACCAAGACGGCGGTCGAGGGTGGCAACCCCGACACCATGAACGAGAAGGCGCAGGCCCTCGCTCAGGTCGCGATGAAGATGGGCCAGGCCATTTACGAAAAGCAGCAGCAGGGCGAGGCTTCGCCCGCCGCTGATGCCGGCCAGGCCAAGCAGGACGATGTGGTCGACGCCGAATTCTCGGAAGTCGACGACACCAAGTAAGACGGTCGGCCCGGCTCCCCCTTCGGGTGGGGCCGGGCCTTCGGTTCAGAATTTGCGAATACCGCCCCGGCCATTCGTTCCGGGGCATGAAGTGGCGAAGCGCTTGGGCGGTCGCTCCGTCCGGCCTGAGGGCACGGTCGGCCAGCGAGGCGCGCACGGGCGGACGGGGCGAGACCGGGCATGAGCACGACGATCGACTATTATGAACTGCTCGAATGCGAGCGCACGGCGGACGATGCGACGATCAAGTCGCGGTATCGCAAGCTGGCCATGCAGTACCATCCGGACCGCAATGCGGGCTGCAAGGACTCCGAGGCCAAGTTCAAGGCGATCAGCGAAGCCTATGACTGCCTGAAGGACCCCCAGAAGCGGGCGGCCTATGATCGCTACGGCCATGCCGCGTTCCAGCAGGGCGGCATGGGCGGCGGCGGCGGTCACAGCGCGCAGGACTTCGGTGCCTTTTCGGATATCTTCGAAAGCGTCTTCGGCGAATTCATGGGCGGCGGACGCGGCGGCGGGCGGCAACAGCCGCGTCGCGGCGCGGACCTGCGCTACGATATGGAAATCTCGCTGGAAGAGGCATTCCACGGAAAGCAGACCGAGATCACCGTCGATGTCTCGGCAGCGTGCGACACGTGCGACGGCACGGGCGCCAAATCCGGGACCAGTGCCAAGACCTGTCAGCAGTGCGGCGGCCACGGCAAGGTCCGCGCGCAGCAGGGCTTCTTCGTGGTCGAGCGGACCTGCCCGGTCTGTCAGGGCGCGGGCCAGATCATCGCCGATCCTTGCCCCGATTGTCGCGGGGAGGGCCGCGTCGAAAAGACCAAGACGCTGGCCGTCAACATCCCGGCGGGCGTCGACGAAGGCACCCGTATCCGCCTGACCGGCGAAGGTGAGGCAGGCGCGCGCGGTGCCCCGGCGGGCGACCTCTACATCTTTCTTCACGTCAAGCGGCACGCCCTGTTCGAGCGCGAGGGCACGACCCTGTTCGCGCGTGCGCCGATCAGCTTCACCACGGCGGCGCTCGGCGGCTCGCTGTCCATCCCCGGCCTCGACGGCCGTAGCCATGAGATCAAGATTCCGGCGGGCATCCAGTCGGGCAAGCAACTTCGCCAGCGTGGCGCCGGGATGCCCGTCCTGCAAGGGCGCGGCACCGGCGACCTGGTCATCCAGATCGAGGTCGAGACGCCGACCAGGCTGTCGACCCGCCAGCGCGAACTGCTCGAACTCTTCCGCGAGACCGAGACGGGCGACGAATGCCCCGAAAGCCAAGGCTTTTTCGCCAAGTTGAAGAGTGTCTTCGCGGGGGAATAACCGGAATTTCGGCTTCTTCCATTGATATTCAACACTATAGGCCGGAGGAGGTGTTTCCTCTGGCTTTGTTGACGTGCGGCCATCATCGGAGTCATGATCGTATCGCGACTTTTGGGAGAAGGCTTCGCGATGTGTCGGCTATCCGGATGTTTGTTCGCCCTGGGTGTGATCCTTGCTGACCCTGTGTCGGCACAGGGCGAAAAGTTGCGCAATGTCGAACAGAACGCTTTGCCTGACGGCGGTTCCTCCGACGAGATCATCGTCAAGGCGCTTAGTCTTCCACGTGACAAATTGCCCGTCAATGTCCGCTGGGCACCCGTCGACAATACGCAGATCAACATCGCCTATGAGCGCGCAGACACGTTCCTAGGCTGCGCCTTTGCCAAGGCCAGCCGTGATTGGCTGCGCAAGGCGGTGGAAGGGCCACCTGACTTCGCCAGCACCCGATATGCCCAGGGTATGGTCATCCAGACCCACTGGGGCTGCTATCCCCCGCCGGGGGATCGTCCGGCGTGGAACCCGGCGGAGATGGGGGGCAGCTTTCTCCATCGCGGAATCCTTCTCGAACGGACGCTGCGGCAGTTTGCGCCCGACGCGTCATTGGATGCGGCCCAAACCTTCGACCCGAAGGTGCGGGCGCGGTTTCGGAAGGTGGAAACCGAGCATAATCGGTATCGTCAGAACCCCGAAATGTCAGGCTATATCGTGGCCGCCTGCCTGGTTCAGACCCAGCCGGTCCTTGCCACCCGGCTGGTTCGGTCTCAGCAGGGCAGCGATCTGGAGCGCGGGCTGGAACAGGCGATGCTCGTCAATTCGACCGAATGCCTTGAGGGGGTGAAGAAGCTCAGCATCGAGCCGACGACGTTGCGACTGTATCTTGTCGATGCCTTTTATCGCTGGGTGTTGACGGCACGCAATGTCTCGACCTTGATCCCGGAGCAGGGGGTATAGCCGACGCGGCACCGCTCTCAAGCAAAGCCATATTGCATTGCGGCGACGGGCGCGCTCCAATGGCGCATCGAATGAGGGAGATTGTCATGTCGCCGTGGAAAGCCGCCTTGCCCCTGCTCGCTGCGTGCGTGCTGCTCCCCGCCGCCTCGCCGGTATCGGCTCCGCGTGTCGGGGTTTCCAGTTTCGAGGACCTGCGCAAACCGCTGCCGCTGCCCTATCATGCCGGTGACGCCAAGGCGGAGATCGCGGCGGCGCGGGTGCGGGCGGCGAAGGCGCATAAGCGGGTGTTGATCGATCTGGGCGGCAACTGGTGTCTCGACTGCCGGTTGCTGGCCGGGGTGATGGAGACGCCGCAGATGCGGAGCTTCGTTGCGAAGCATTTCGAGGTGGTGACGGTCGATGTCGGCCGGTTCGACCAGAATATGGATATTCCGGCGGCTTACGGCATCAAGGGGCGGCTGGCGGGCGTGCCCGCCGTGTTGATCGTCGATCCCAGGACCAACAGGCTGGTCAATGCGGGGCGAGAGACGGCGCTGGCCGATGCGCGGGCGATGACGCCGCAGGCGGTGGCGGACTGGCTGGCCGGTTGGGTGGGGTGATTTGAGGCCCACAGGCCGGTCGCTCGAATAACGACCGGCGTTCCCTTCGCCAGCCCAGTTTCAGGTAAACGATGCCCCGCATCGTTTAGGTCATGCCGGGGGCATGACCGACCTGAAACTCGCCTGCGGGAGGGGAGAGGCTATGGGCAAACGTTTCCCCCCAATAAACTCCCCTCCCGCAGGCGGGAGGGGTTGGGGGAGGGGAGTCCGGTTCAGCGCGTCACCACGCCAATGGGACTCCCCCCATCATCACGCTTCGCCGAACACCCGCGCGAAGATCGTATCGACATTCTTGTAATGATAATCGAGGTCGAACCGTGCCTCGATCTCTTCGACCGACAGCGCCGCCGTCACATCCGCATCGGCCTTGAGCAGCTCCATCAGCGACAATTCGCCGTCCGATTCCCACACCTTCATCGCGTTGCGCTGGACGAGGCGATAGCTGTCCTCGCGGCTCACGCCCGCCTGGGTCAGGGCCAGCAGCACTCGCTGCGAATGGACGAGGCCGCCCATCTTGTTGAGGTTCTTCTCCATCCGCGCCGGATAGACGACCAGCTTGTCGATCACGCCCGTGAGGCGGGCGAGCGCGAAGTCCAGGGTGATGGTCGCGTCGGGGCCGATATAGCGCTCGACCGAGGAGTGGCTGATGTCGCGCTCATGCCACAAAGCGACATTCTCCAGCGCCGGGGTGACATAGCCGCGCACCATGCGGGCGAGGCCCGTGAGATTCTCGGTCAGCACCGGGTTGCGCTTGTGCGGCATCGCCGACGAACCCTTCTGGCCCGGCGAGAAATATTCCTCCGCTTCCAGCACTTCGGTGCGCTGCAAATGACGGACCTCGGTCGCCAGCCGCTCGATCGAGCTGGCGATCACGCCCAGCGTGGCGAAGAACATCGCATGGCGATCGCGCGGGATGACCTGGGTCGAGACGGGCTCGACGGTCAGACCCATCTTCTCGGCGACATGGGCCTCCACGCTGGGGTCGATATTGGCGAAGGTGCCGACCGCGCCCGAGATGGCGCAGGTGGCGATGTCGGCGCGCGCCGCGACCAGGCGGGCGCGGTTGCGGTCGAACTCGGCATAGGCCTGGGCCAGCTTCAGGCCGAAGGTGACCGGCTCGGCATGGATGCCATGGCTGCGCCCGATGGTCGGGGTCAGCTTGTGCTCGTACGCGCGGCGCTTGATGACCGCGAGCAGTGCGTCGAGGTCCTCGATCAGGATGTCCGAGGCGCGCGCCAGCTGCACGGCCAGGCAGGTGTCGAGCACGTCGGACGAGGTCATTCCCTGGTGCAGGAAGCGCGCTTCCGGCCCGGTCCGCTCGGCGACATGGGTCAGGAAGGCGATGACGTCGTGCTTCGTCTCCGCCTCGATCGAATCGATGCGGTCGATGTCGAAATCGCCCGCTGCCTTGTCGGCTTCCCAGATACGCGCAGCGGCTTCCTTCGGAACCACGCCCAGTTCGGCGAGCGCATCGGTGGCATGGGCCTCGATCTCGAACCAGATGCGGAAACGGGTCTGGGGATCCCAGATCCGGGTCATGGGGGCACGGGAATAGCGCGGAATCATCGGGACACCTTCAGGTCGTGGAAACGGCACGGCTCACCGTGCAGTCCCTTTCGGAATCACGGCGTACCGTGCCGTTAGCAGGGACGAGCCGAGCCTTCAAATCCCAAGGACGGATCCCCATCTGGCATAATGGAGTTTAGGACCGTATCACTAATGATGAAGATGCGTTCCTGATCTTCGCAGTCATCGATCGACCAACGTAAGGGAGAGACGAGATGATGAAATATGCTTTTCTTGGCGCCGCGATGATGGCGTCTGCCCCCGTTCTGGCGCAGGTCACGCCTGCGCCGGCCCAGACCACTTCGACCGCGCCGCAAGAGGCGGCCGCAACAACGGCGGACCCGACGCAAACTGCGCAGCCTGCGGCTGAACCGGCGGCTCCTGCCCAAGGCCAGGTCCAGGCAACCGGCAGCCAGATCGCCCAGGTCGTCGACACCCAGTTCCCGACCTATGACAAGGACGGCGACGGCAAGCTGAACAAGGCCGAATTCGCCCAGTGGATGGTCGCGCTGAAGTCGCAGACCGACCCGTCGACCAAGGCGGACGCGCCCGCCACCAAGAAGTGGGTCGGCAGCGCCTTTGCGCAGGCCGACACCGACAAGGACAAGACGGTGTCCAAGACCGAACTGACCGGCTTTCTGAGCCAGGGTCAGGGCTAAATCGGAATACCCCCTCCGTTCCGACGAGTCCCCGAGCGGGGATGAGCGGGGCCGTCGGACCTTCGGGTTCGGCGGCCCTTTTGCTATTCTTGTAGTCCTCCCCATCGTCAGATGGGGAGGGGGACCGCGCCCGCAGGGCGTGGTGGAGGGGCATGGCCGGTCCGTCGTCGTGCCCCTCCACCATCCTTCGGATGGTCGCCCTCCCCAAGCATGGCTTGGGGAGGATTTGAAACGGGCATGAAAAAGGGCAGGGGCGTTGCCGCCGCCTGCCCTGATTTCGTTCGCTGACCCTGAGGGGAAAGCGAGGCCGGATCAGGCCTCTTCCGAACCTTCGGCAGCCGCCTCGGCGTCGGCCGCTTCGTCCGCGGCGGTCGGGACCGTCGGCGGGACGATGGTGGCGATCGCGAAGTCGCGGTCGTCGATGGCGGGCTCGGCACCCTTGGGCAGCTTCACGTCCGAGATGTGGATCGAATCGCCCACCGCACGACCCTTCAGCGAGATGCTGATTTCGGTCGGGATGTTGGCGGCGTCGACGATCAGCTCGATCTCGTGGCGGGTGACGTTCAGGACGCCGCCCTGCTTGATGCCGCTCTCGTCTTCGTCGGTGAACACGACGGGCACGGCGACCGTGACGGTCTCATGCTCGCCGATGCGCAGGAAGTCGACGTGCAGCGGGCGGTCGGTGACCGGATGGAACGCGACGTCCTTCGCCAGCGTGCGCTGGCCGTCCACCATGATGACCGAGGTGAAGAAATGACCGGTCATCAGCGCCTTGACGAGGGCCTTCTCTTCGAGATGGATCGACGCGGCGGCCTTGTTCTGGCCATAGATCACGGCGGGGACGCGGCCTTCACGACGCAGCGAACGGGAGGCTCCCTTGCCAACCTGATCGCGCGTCTCGGCGGCGAGCGTAAGGGTGTCGCTCATTCCAGTTACTCCGAAACAAAATGGATATAGGCTTCCGACCACGCCTCCAGGGATGACCATGACCGGAAGCCGCGGCGCATAGCGGGGATGGGGTCAAAAGGCAATATCGGGCGCTTGCATCGTTTTCGGGCGAAAGGCATCCTGCATCGCGAGCGATCAAGGCAAGGGAGAATGCCATGTTCGGTTGGATGGCTGCGGCGTTGCTACTGCAGGTGGCACAGCCCGTCGTCGATACGGCGGACATCATAGTATGCGGTCAGCGGGCTGACCGCGCGCTGGCGAATTGCTTGCAACGAGGATGCAATGTCCCCGACGATGTGAGGCTGACCATGGCCCTTGCCGAGGCACAATTCGGTCAGGGGCAGTATCGCGGGGCACGTGAGACGCTCCGGCAGGGGATAGAGCGCACAAAGGGCCAACGGGCTGCCTATCCCCGCCAGATTTCAGCGCTTTACGAGGCGACCGCGACGATCAACCGGCATATCGGCGACATGGAAGGCTATCGCAGCGCGGTGCTCGCGCAGACCAGCCTGCTGCGCGAGCACGTCGACGAGAATGACCTACAGCGGCGAATGCTGCCCCTGACCCTGGGGGACAGTTGGATGGACCGGGGAAAATGGCGGCAGGCTCTGGCGGTCTATACTGATGCCCAACGACAATATGTCGAGGTGGGAGATACCCGTCTCGCGTCGCTGGCTGGCTTGCGGCGGGTGTCGGTGATGCTGGCGCGGGACGATGTCGCCGGGGCTCGCCGGGCCTTGTCGGAGATTTCCGACGCTTCCGTAAGCCAGGACAGCATCGTTGCGCCGATCCGTGCCATTCTGGCAGCCCGGATCGCCAAGGCATCCGGCCATGACGGCGAGGTGGATCGTGTGGTGGCCGCATTGCAGACCGATGGGGCACAGCCGCCGATCGTGGCGCAGGAGGCTCCGCTTGAAGACATCGATCGAAACGTGCCGGACGAGACGCAGCGCATGGCCGATCAGCCGGTGATCCGATCGGGGGCTGGCGGTGGCGAGCCTATTCAGTGGGTCGATGTCAGCTATATGGTTCGGCCCGACGGCCGCGTGACCGATGTCGAAATCCTGCGCGGCAAGGGTGATCGCAAATGGGCGGCACCCTATGTCGCGCAGATTGCGAGCCGTCGCTACCTGCCCATCGCGCTGACAGACGGTCGACCCGGCCTCTATCGGCTGGAGCGGCTGACCCGGCGGGCCAGGCTGATCGTGCCGACTGGATCTTTTATCAGACAGGCGATGGGACAAGTTTCCGTCGAGCGGCAGGATTTGACGCGGTACGACGTCGCATCGAAATAAGATTGCAGGGTGGGGGCGGACGGCGCCACCCCCGCCTGCGCTCAGAACCGGATCGGCAGGCCGACCATGACGCGGCCATGCGACCCGCTCGCCTGTCCCCGCACGCGGAGCGACAGGTTGCGGTTCAGCCGCTGCTCGATGCCCAGGCCTGCGACCAGTCCATTGGTTTCGTCGAGCGAGCCGTCCGAAAGGACGTTCGACGAGAGCCGCGTGTCGAAGCGATAGCCCCCATAGCCCGCCTCGGCGGAGATCATGGTGTCGCGGCCCAGGACATAGCCCGCGCGGGCGGTCAGGCTATAGCCCCATGTCGCCTTTTGCTCGGCATAGGCGAACACCTGCTGGCTGCGTGCGGTCCCGCCGCCGCCATGGACCGCGACTTCCCCGCCAAGCCGCAGGTGGTTTCCGGCGGGCACCATCCACCCGGCAAATCCGCCGCCCGCCAGCCCGGTCGTACGGTAGGAGATGTCATTATCGCCCCTGCCCAGTGTGAAGCCATGGATTACGACTCCGGCCTCCGGCCCCGCATAAAGCCCCGCAAAGGCGGGCTTTTCCTGCGCGAAGGCAACGGCGGGCAGGCAGGTCAGCAGTGCGGCGGCGAACAGGATGCGCATCGAAAACGTCCTTCGATCGGTCATAGGGCTCCCCATCGATTCCCTATCTCGATTGATGTATGATGATTATGAATTTCTGTAAAACAGAAAGAATACGATGTCGGGCAGATATTTTATGAGCCGGGGGCGGGCACGGGTGGTGCGGTGCTTTGCGGCGCTGTGTTTCCTTCTGGCCGGGCTAGGGGCCATGACGATCCCCGCCATGTGGGTGGCGCCGCAATGGCTGACCTTCAATATCGACTGTGACGATGGCTGCCGTCCGAAACCTCAGCCGCTCGATCAATTGTCGGCAGAGGTCCGGCACGCCGTCGCCAATGCCCCCAAAGGCGAAGAGCGCATGACCGCCGCCATGACGGAACCCTTTTGGTGGTGGCGGCTGTTCGGTATCCAGATGCTTGACGCCTTGCCCTTCGCGATATTGTTCTTCTCGGTCGGCATGGCGCTGTGGCGGTTCAGCAGCCGCGAGGAACGTCGCGACTGGAGCGGGATACGGTGGTTGCAATGGGCAACCGTCGCCGGGGTCGCCATGGCGGTCGCCGAGCCCGCGGCACAAGTGCTGCGCGACGCGGTCTATGTAAGGGCGGTGACGGATATCGAGACGTTTTCCTATTCGATCGAATTTACCGAAACGATCAACAACCTGCTGTTCGCCTGTGCGGCCTGGGCCGCGATCTGGGCACTGGCGGCGGGGTTGCGCGCGCGGGGCGACCTGGCCGAGATCGTCTGATGCCCGTGACCGTCAATCTCGATCTGATGCTGGTGCGTCGCAAGGTGAAGTCGAACGAACTGGCCCGCGCGATCGGGATCACCGAATCGAACCTGTCGCTGCTGAAGTCGGGCAAGGTGAAGGGCGTGCGCTTCTCGACGCTGGCCGCCATCTGCCGCTATCTGGAATGCGAGCCGGGCGACATACTCGGCTATGAGCCCTCCGACGACGATCTGACGGCGGAGGAATAGGGGCCGTCCGCGCCGCTTCCCCGACGGAAAGCGGCGCGGGGGAGGGCATCAATAGGCGATACGCTGCGCCTTGATCCCCTGCTTGGCGAGTTGCGCCTGGACGCTGTCGTTACCTGCCAGATGGCCCGCGCCGACCGCGATGAAGACGGTGCCGGGCTTGGTCATGCGCTGCTTGATCCACGTCGCCCAGCGGGCGTTGCGGTCGGTCAGCAGGGTTTTGGCGACCTCGGGCGAGTCCTTCAGGCTTTCATTCATCGTGCGGGCCAGCGCGTCGGGATCGCCCTTGGCCCATTCGTCGACCATCTCGGCCATTTCCTCGCCCGCCTTGGGCAGGTCGTCGACCGTCGAGGTCAGGAACTCGATCTGTGCCTTTTGCGACAGGCCGTTGAAAAAGCCGATCTGCTGCTCGGCAGTTTCCAGCCCGGCTACGGGCTTGTTCTGGGCCTTGGCGGCGTCGGCCAGCACGGTCTCCGGCCCGTTCTTGGGATCATAGCCCAGCTTCTGGATCGGCGCGAGCGACAGGGTGACGCCCGCCAGCCACGGCTTCATCCGGTCGAACGCCTGGGGCGGCAGGCCCGCATCGGTCAGCGCCTTCAGATAGGCGCCGCGCTTGTCGGCGGGCAGCTGCTCGGTCAGGGTCGGGCCGGTGGTGACGATGCCGTTCTTCATCACGATCTGCTGCATCGTCGCCTGATCCGGCTGCACCATTTCCAGCATCAGCTGATCGGACTTGTCGAAGGCGGTCTTCACCGCCTCGTCGAACCAGGACAGGCCGGGCTTCAGCACATGGATGGTGCCGAACAGATAGATGGTGGTATCGGCATCCTTGACCACCCACAAAGCGGGATCGGCGTCATTGGGGTTCGGCGCGGGCTTGCCCTGCGCACAGGCGGGAAGCGCCAGCATCAGCGCGAGCGAGGTGAGGGCGGCTTTCATGATCGTCTTCATGGGATCGGACTTTCGGAAAAGGAAGGGGCCGGATGGTAGAAGGCGGCGACGATCAGGCGTATTTGCGCCACAGCCAGACGATGCCGCCGACGCCCAGCATCGCGCCATATACCCATTCGATCTGGACCGGGGGCAGCGCGCCGCCGCGCCACAGGAACCACCAGACGGGCACGCCGAGGCCGACCGTATAGAAGCTGGCGACGGCACCGTCGCGATACGCCTGGCGCTCATGCTCGTCGACGACCCGGTGCCAGCGCCATGATATGACGGGTATCACGACGCCCCAGATCAGCGCCATCAGCACAGCGAACCAGAGCGGCAGCGGCGAGGACCAGGGATCGGCAGGTGCGACCGCATCCTTGGGCTGTTGCAGGACGATCAGTGCGGTCGAAAGCCCGGCGATGCCGCCGACAGCGCCGGAAATCGCCAGCAGCCGGTGGTTGGCGCGCTCGCTCGGCCCCCCGGCGATGCGCGAGGAATTGATGGTCATGGTCGCACCTCGATGGACAGATGGACGGAGAATGTCGGCATTCGCGCGCCATGGGCGGCGACGGCGGCGGCTTGGATGTCGGGGCGGATCGCGTCGAGCGTGACCTCGCCCACCCGTCCGGCTCCCCAGCCGAGCAGCGACAGCGCGATGCCGCTGCCGATGGCCGCGCGGGTCAGGCGGCGGCTCATGACCGCACCCGCCGGATGAGGTAGAAGGCCAGCCCGATCATGACCGACACGCCCCAGCTATAGTCCTCGAAATCGGCCCGATCCGTCTGCGCGCCGATAATGGTCAGCAGCGGATGAAGCACGAAGTTCGTCACCCCGATCACGGCCCAGGTCTCGATTGCCAGCCGCCGCTGCATCTCGTCGGTTTCGCGCCAGTTGCGCCACGTCATGACGCCGACGACGATCAGCATGATGACCGCAGCAAGCTGTGCCGAAGGATGGGGCATGGGTGCTTGAGGACGATGGAGGAAGCCGTCGATGAACCCCTCCAGAAAGGGCAGGCCGACGATCAGCAGGATCGCCATGACGACCAACAAGATTCGCCGCTGCTTACGGCGGGACGCCCGCGCGGCCTCGCGGCTTTCGCCCCAGCGGGCGTCGCGCTCACTCGCCGTCATGTTCATCATCGAAAATCTCCTCGATCGGCATGGCGAACAGCCGTCCGATGCGGAAGGCGAGCGGCAGCGACGGGTCGTATTTCCCCGTCTCGATGGCGTTGACGGCCTGGCGCGACACATCCAGCCGCCCGGCGAGTTCCGCCTGGCTCCAGTTGCGTTCGGCGCGCAGCACCTTGAGGCGATTTTTCATGTCCACCTCCTCTTGCATGGCCAACCTCCCTTTGTCACCCATGCATGACGTAATGTCAGGTGACCATGACAAAGTGACAGTGAGTCGCGACATTGTCAACAAGACCTGACAAAATATCATGCGTCACTGACTGGAAGGTCTTGGAGGCATAGCCGCTCGCCTTGACCGCGAAAGGGGCATCCGCCAAAGCCTGCGCCATTATGCAGACCCGAAACGGCTCCCCGGAAGGCCCACTTTCCTTCCAGCGCATGATCCTCACCCTCCATGACTATTGGAGCGAGCGGGGATGCGTGATCCTGCAACCCTATGACATGGAGATGGGGGCGGGCACCTTTCACCCCGCGACCACGCTGCGCGCGCTGGGGCCGGACAGCTGGAACGCCGCCTTCGTCCAGCCGTGCCGTCGCCCGACCGATGGCCGCTATGGCGAGAACCCCAACCGGCTCCAGCATTATTACCAGTATCAGGTGATCCTGAAGCCGTCGCCCGCCGACCTGCAGGACCTGTATCTGGGCAGCCTGGCGGCGATCGGCGTCGACATGACCAAGCATGATATCCGTTTCGTCGAGGATGACTGGGAAAGCCCGACGCTGGGCGCCTGGGGGCTGGGCTGGGAAGTCTGGTGCGACGGGATGGAGGTGACGCAGTTCACCTATTTCCAGCAGATGGGCGGTTACGACATGAAGCCGGTCGCGGGCGAGCTGACCTACGGGTTGGAGCGTCTGGCCATGTATATCCAGGACGTCGACAATGTGTACGACTTGGCGTTCAACGATCAGGGCGTTAGTTACGGCGACGTGTTTCTCGAAAACGAGAAGCAGATGTCGACCTGGAACTTCGAGGTCGCCGACACCGACACGCTGTTCGACGCTTTCAAGAAGGCAGCGGCCGAGTGCGAACGCTGCCTGGAGGCCAAGCTTCCCATTCCCGCCTATGAACAGGCGATCAAGGCCAGCCACACCTTCAACCTGTTGCAGGCGCGCGGCGTGATCTCGGTGGCGGAGCGCCAGGCCTATATGGGCCGCGTCCGCGACCTCGCGAAGGGCGCGTGCGGCGCCTGGATGGACAAGAACGGCTGGGCCGCGTGATGACCGATTTTCTGCTCGAACTCCGCTCCGAAGAAATCCCCGCCCGGATGCAGGCGGGCGCGCGCGAGAACCTCGCCAAGCTGTTCACCGCTGAAATGGCGAAGGCCGGTCTGTCGGCGGGTGAGATCGTCACCTATGCCGGTCCCCGCCGTCTGGCGCTGATCGCGCGCGGGCTGCCTGCCGCGACCGAGGCGGTGTCCGAGGAAGTGAAGGGGCCGCGTGCCTCCGCCCCGCCGCAGGCGCTGGAGGGCTTCCTGCGCAAGACCGGGCTGACGCGCGAGCAACTGACCGAGCGTGACGGCGTGCTCTTCGCGATTACCGAGAAGCCCGGCCGCGCGACCGCCGAGGTTCTGGCCGAGGCGATCCCCGCGATCGTCCGCGCCTTCCCCTGGCCCAAGTCGATGCGCTGGGGCGCGGAATCCGCCTCGACCGAGTCGATGCGCTGGGTCCGCCCGCTCCACGCCATCGTCGCGCTGTTCGGAGCCGAGGTGGTGCCGTTCGAGATCGCCGGGATCACCAGCGGCAATGTCACGCGAGGCCACCGCTTCCACGCACCCGCCGAAATCGTGCTGACCGGCGCCGACACCTATGTCGAACAACTGCGCGCCGCCAAGGTTCTGGTCGACCAGGACGAGCGCGCAGCGATGATCCGCGAACGCGCCTCCGCGCTGGCTGCCGAGGCCGGGTTGGAGCTGGTCGAGGACGAAGGGCTGGTTGCCGAGAATGCCGGACTGACCGAATGGCCGGTGCCGCTGCTCGGACGCTTCGACGAAGCGTTTCTCGACGTGCCGCCCGAGGTCATCCAGCTCACCGCGCGGGTGAACCAGAAATATTTCGTCTGCCGCTCGGCGGACGGGAAGCTGGCCAACGCCTTCGTCTGCACCGCCAATATCGAGGCGAGCGACGGCGGCGCGAAGATCGTCGAGGGCAATGGCAAGGTGCTCGCCGCCCGCCTGTCCGACGCGCGCTTCTTCTATGAGACGGACCTGAAGACGAAGCTCGACGATCTGCGGCCCAAGCTGGAAAAGATCGTCTTCCACGAAAAGCTCGGCACGGTCGCCGACAAGGTCGAGCGGGTGGCCAAGCTCGCCCGCTGGCTGGTGGAAGAGGGCATCGTCACCGAATCCCCCTCCCGCAGGCGGGAGGGGCTAGGGGAGGGCCTTGCCCCGAGCGACGTCGCTGGTGGAGAGGTCCCCCCCCCATCCCAGTTTCAGGTGAACGATGCCCCGCATCGTTCAGGTCATGCCGGGGGCATGACCGACCTGAAACTCGTGAACGGAGGGGGCGAGCTTGCCGATCTGGCGGAGCGCGCCGCGTATCTGGCGAAGGCCGATCTCGTCACCGGCATGGTCGGCGAGTTCCCCGAATTGCAGGGTCTGATGGGCGGCTATTACGCCGCCGCACAGGGCGAAGACCCGCGCGTGGCCGAGGCGGTTCGCGATCACTACAAGCCGGTCGGGCAGGGCGATGACGTTCCTACAGCGCCGGTGACGGTGGCCGTAGCGCTGGCGGATAAGCTGGATACGATTGCTGCATTCTTTATGATCGGGGAAAAGCCAACGGGTTCGAAAGATCCGTTCGCGCTCCGTCGGGCCGCGCTCGGTGTCATTCGTTTAGTTGAAAAATCGAGTTTTGCAGCACCGCTATTCGGCGTAGTCAAACTGGCTGCTGGCAACGTAGCGTTCCGAGAGCAGGTCTCGCCTATTCAGCAGGTGTTGCCCGTCTTGGACTCCATTGGTGCGCTCAAAACAGATTTCCGTTGGAATGAAGTTTTTGATCGATTGATCGCGGGAGCAACGGGTGTCAGCAACGAGCGTGCCAGGCAGTTCGTACTCGCTTCGGAGATGACATCAACCGAAGTTCTTTCGTTCTTCGCCGACCGCCTCAAGGTCCAGCAACGTGAGGCAGGCGTACGTCACGACCTGATCGACGCCGTGTTCGCGCTCGGCGGCGAGGACGACCTCGTCCGCCTGCTCGCCCGCGTTCGTGCGCTGCAAGCCTTCGTCACCACCGACGACGGCACCAACCTGCTGGCAGGCTACAAGCGCGCCGCGAACATCCTGAAGAAGGAAGGCGTCGAGGGTGACCAAGCCTGGACCGCGCCGACCTACACCCCGGAACCCGCCGAGGCCGATCTGATCGCCGCGCTCGACGCGGCCGAGCCCAAGGCTGCGCAAGCAGTGAAGGCCGAGGATTTCGAGGCTGCGATGGCCGCGCTCGCCTCGCTTCGCGCGCCGATCGACCACTTCTTCGACGACGTGACCGTCAACGACGCCGATCCGGCCAAGCGGACCGTGCGCCTCGCGCTGCTCGCCCGTGTCCGGGCGGCCGTGCATACCGTGGCGGATTTCTCGCGGATCGAGGGGTGAGCTGAGCCGGATCGGGAGACGGGTGCAAACGTTCCTGTCTTCCCCTCCGGCAATATCGCCTTATTAAACCCGACGCCTGTGTCCCCAGGGCGTCGGACGATACGACCAGTAAAGGATCGAACCGATGACCTATGTGTACCGCTTCGGCGGCGGCGTTTCGGACGGCGGCAAGGGGGACAAGAATCTGCTTGGCGGCAAGGGCGCGAACCTGGCCGAAATGGCTTCGATCGGGCTTCCGGTGCCCCCCGGCTTCACCATCTCGACCGCGATGTGTACCCGCTATTACGAGGATGGCGAGCAGTTCCCGCAGGAGCTGCGCGACGAGGTGGCCGACGGCATCGCGCATATCGAGGCGGTGACGGAAAAGCGCTTCGGCGACCCTGAAAATCCGCTCCTCGTCTCGGTCCGCTCGGGCGCGCGGGTGTCGATGCCGGGCATGATGGACACGGTGCTGAACCTGGGCCTGAACGACGCGACCGTCGAGGGGCTGGCGAAGAAGGCGGGCGACGAGCGTTTCGCCTGGGACAGCTATCGCCGCTTCATCCAGATGTATGCCGATGTGGTGCTTGAGCTGGATCACGGTGCTTTCGAGGAAGCGCTGGAGATCGCCAAGGAGGATAACGGCTTCACCCTCGACACCGAGATGACGGCCGAGGACTGGAAGGCGCTCGTCACCGTCTACAAGGGCCTGGTCGAGGAGCAGTGGGGCAAGCCCTTCCCGCAGGACGTGCATGACCAGCTCTGGGGCGCGGTCGGCGCGGTGTTCGGATCGTGGCAGTCGGAGCGCGCCAAGGTCTATCGCCGCCTGAACGACATTCCCGCCGACTGGGGCACCGCCGTCAACGTGCAGGCAATGGTCTTCGGCAATATGGGCGACACCTCGGCGACGGGCGTGGCCTTCACCCGCGACCCGTCCAAGGGCGACCGCGCCTATTATGGTGAGTTCCTGATCAACGCGCAGGGCGAGGATGTGGTCGCGGGCATCCGCACGCCGCAATATCTGACCAAGGCCGCGCGCGAGGAGGCGAATGCCAAGCCCGCCTCGATGGAAGAGGCGATGCCGGAGGTGTACGCCGAGCTGGCCGCCGTGTTCGACCAGCTCGAGACGCATTACCGCGACATGCAGGACATCGAGTTCACGGTCGAACAGGCCAAGCTCTGGATGCTCCAGACCCGTTCGGGCAAGCGCACCGCCAAGGCCGCGCTGAAGATCGCCGTCGACATGGCGAATGAGGGCCTCATCACCCGCGAGGAAGCGATCGCGCGGGTCGATCCGGCGGCGCTCGACCAGCTGCTCCACCCGACGCTCGATCCGAACGCGCACCGCGACGTGCTGACCAAGGGCCTGCCTGCTTCGCCGGGGGCCGCGTCGGGCAAGGTGGTGTTCGACGCCGATGCCGCCGAGCGCGCGGCGGCGGCGGGCGAGGCAGTGATCCTCGTCCGTGTCGAAACCTCGCCCGAGGACATTCACGGCATGCACGCGGCCAAGGGCATCCTGACCGCGCGCGGCGGCATGACCAGCCATGCGGCGGTCGTGGCGCGTGGCATGGGACGGCCCTGCGTCTCGGGTGCAGGATCGCTGTCGATCGACAACAAGGCCAAGCTGCTGCGCGTGGGCAGCCGTGAGGTGCGCGAGGGTGATATCCTGACGCTCGACGGTTCGACCGGCGAGGTGATGGTCGGCGCGGTCGCCACCGTGCAGCCCGAGCTGGCGGGCGATTTCGGCACGCTGATGGAATGGGCCGATCAGGTCCGTCGCCTGAAGGTGCGCGCCAATGCCGAAACCCCGCTCGACTGCCGCACCGCGCGTGAGTTCGGCGCGGAGGGCGTCGGCCTGTGCCGCACCGAGCATATGTTCTTCGATTCGGCGCGGATCACGGCGGTGCGCCAGATGATCCTGGCCTCGGACGAAGCGGGCCGCCGTGCCGCGCTCGCCAAGCTGCTGCCCGAACAACGCGCCGACTTCACCGCGATCTTCGAGGTGATGGCGGGCCTGCCGGTGACGGTGCGCCTGCTCGACCCGCCGCTGCACGAATTCCTGCCGCAGCAGGAGGCCGAGTTCGCCGAGGTCGCGACGGCGGCGGGCGTGGACGTCGATACGCTGAAGCGCCGGGCCAATGAACTGCACGAGTTCAACCCGATGCTCGGCCATCGCGGGTGTCGCCTGGGTGTGACCTACCCGGAAATCTACGAGATTCAGGCCCGCGCGATCTTCGAGGCGGCGCTGGACGTTGCCGAAAAGTCCGGTGAGGCGCCGATCCCGGAGGTCATGATCCCGCTGGTCGCCACGCGCCGCGAGCTGGAGCTGATGAAGACGGTGGTCGACAAGGCCGCACAGGCGGTCTTTGCCGAACGCGGCAAGACGGTCGAATATCTGGTCGGCACCATGATCGAGCTGCCACGCGCCGCGCTGAAGGCCGGGGAGATCGCCGAGGTGGGCGAATTCTTCTCCTTCGGCACCAACGACCTGACACAGACCACGCTGGGCGTCAGCCGCGACGATGCGGCGCGATTCCTGAGTGCCTATGTCGAGAAGGGCATCTACGCCAAGGACCCGTTCGTCAGCCTCGACGTGGACGGCGTGGGCGAGCTGGTCAGCCTGGCCGCCGAGCGCGGTCGCGCGACCCGGCCGGGGATCAAGCTCGGCATCTGCGGCGAGCATGGCGGCGATCCGGCGTCGATCGCCTTCTGCGAGCAGGTCGGGCTGGATTATGTCTCGGCCAGCCCGTACCGCGTGCCGATCGCTCGGCTGGCGGCGGCGCAGGCGGCGTTGAAGGCGCGGTGATATCGGGGAGGGGCGGTTTCGGCGATCTTATCGCCTGGAACCTTCCCTCCCCCATCCCCTCCCGCCTGCGGGAGGGGCGTGCCAGGCGGGAACGTCCAGCGCTTCAGCAAGACTTATGGCTTCTCGGGGAAGCGAAACAGCTGCCAGGCAACGCTCCCCTCCCGCCTGCGGGAGGGGCGTGCCAAGCGGGAACGTCCAGCGCTTCAGCAAGACTGTGGCTTCTCGGGGGAGCGAAACAGCTGCCAGGCAACGTTCCCCTCCCGCCTGCGGGAGGGGCGTGCCAAGCGGGAATGTCCAGCGCTTCAGCAAGACTATGGCCTTTCGGTGAAGCGAAACAGCTGCCAAGCAACGCTCCCCTCCCGCCTGCGGGAGGGGCGTGCCAAGCGGGAATGTCCAGCGCTTCAGCAAGACTAAGGCCTCTCGGGGAAGCGAAACAGCTGCCAGGCAACGTTCCCCTCCCGCCTGCGGGAGAGCGTGCCAAGCGGGAACGTCCAGCGCTTCAGCAAGACTATGGCCTTTCGGTGAAGCGAAACAGCTGCCAGGCAACGCTCCCCTCCCGCCTGCGGGAGGGGATGGGGGAGGGCAGGGTGTCTCACCGAGCCGTCCCCATCCTGATCATCCGTGCGTCGTAACCCGGTTCCCGAAATCGAACCATCCGCGACGCTCGCCCGCCGGATAGGCCGGACGCGCAGCGCTCGCCGCGACCGGGCGATAGGTTGAGGCGGGCGCCGTCCGCTCCACGACCGGAGCGGCCACGACCGGCTGGGCACTGACCAGCCGCTGGTTTTCCTTTTCCAGCTCGGCGATTCGGGCCTGTGCCGCCGACAGCTTGGCCTCGGTGTCCTTCACCTGTGCGGCATGGGCGTCGCGCTCGGTGGCATAGCGGTTGCGCCATTTGCGCCCGCCGGGATGGCTGGCCAGCCCGAAGAGCCACCCGGCGATGAGGACCAGCCCCAGCACGGCAAATTGCGTCGTCGAAGTGAACAGCATCGCGTCGATCCCATCCTGTTGAATTAGGTCTGTTACGACCGGTCAACGACTGGCGGGGGCGCTGGTTGCGAAGCCGGGGCTATTGCCCCGCGATCAGCGTATCCTTGATCGAACAGGCGGCGGGGCCGAGGATCACGACGAACAGCACCGGCAGGATGAACAGGATCAGCGGCACGGTCATGATCGCGGGCAGGCGCGCGGCCTTTTCCTCGGCGCGCATCATGCGTTCGTGGCGGAATTCGGCCGACAGGACGCGCAGCGCGCTGGCCAGCGGGGTGCCGTATTTCTCGGTCTGGATCATCGTGGTGACGACCCCGCGCAGCGAATCGAGATTGACCCGCATGGCCAGGTTTTCCAGCGCCTGCCGCCGGTCGGTCAGGAAGCCCAGCTCGACCGAGGTCAGCTGGAACTCGTCGCCCAGTTCGGGATAGGCACGGCGCAACTCGCGCGACACCCGGGCGAAGGCGGCATCGACGGTCAGGCCCGCCTCGGCACAGATGACCATCAGGTCGAGCGCATCGGGCAGGCCCTTGCGGATCGCGGCGGTCCGCTTGTCGACCTGGTTCTTCAACGCCAGGTCGGGAGCCTTATAGGCCAGGATCAGCGTGCCCGCGACGATCATGTAGCAGCTGAAGCCGCTCCAGTCGACAAAGTCCCCGGTGCCATAGACCCACAGCGCCATGCCGCCGCCCAGCACGATCGGCAGGGCCAGCCGCCCGAAGATGACCGCGAACGCCATCTCCTTCGACCGGATGCCCGCCTGGAGCAGGCGCAGCTGGATCGCCTTGACCTGTTCGTCCTGCAGCATTTTCAGCGCGCCCAGGACGGTACGCATCCGCTCGAGCAGGGTAGCGCGGTCGATCAGCTGGGCACGACGCTTCGGCGCGCTGTCGATCCCGGCCTTCAGCAGCTCGCGCCGTTCGTTCAGGGCACGGACCCGCTTCGTCATCGGGTCGCGGCTGCCGATCAGGACATAGCCCGCGACCAGCAGCGCAAAGACGCAGACGCCCCACAGGAACGCACCGAGCGATGCGGGGTCGAGGCCGAGAATGGCGGGCGCGGGACTGGTCATTCAGATCTCGAAACTGATCATGCGGGACATGATGAAGGCGCCCAGGCCCATCCAGACAAAGCCCGCCGCCCCGACCATCATCAGGCGCGGATCGATGAAGAAGCGGGCCATATAGGGCTGGTTGATCATCCAGATCATGCCGAACACGGCAAAGGGCAGGCATCCGATGATATAGGCCGATGCCTTGGATTCGGACGACATCGCCTTGATCTTCAGCTTCATCTGCGCGCGCTTGCGCAGCACGTCGGCCAGGTTGGACAGCGTCTCGGCCAGGTTGCCGCCGGTCTCGCGCTGGATGGCGATGGCGATGACGAAGAAGCGGAACTCGGGAATGTCGAGCCGGTCGGCGGTTTCCTGAAGCGCTGCGTCCATGCTGCGGCCGATCCGCATCCGGTCGGTGACGGCGCGGAATTCCTCGCCGACCGGACCGGGAAGTTCGATCGCGACGACCGCCATCGTCTCGCTGATCGGCAGGCCCGAACGCAGGCCGCGGACCAGCAGCTCGATGGCATCGGGAAAGCGGGTGACGAACTTGTTGCGCCGCCCCGCGATCAGGCGGCCGACGACGAGGTGCGGCACCCAGAGGCCGAGGCCCAGGCCGAGCAGCAGCGCGCCGAAAAAGGGCAGGCCGAACAGCATCAGCAGGATGAGCAGTCCGAACGACAGCGCCGCACTCGCCATGCCATATTGGCCGACGGTCCAGTCGCGGCCCGTCCTGTCCAGCCGCGTGGCCAGCTTGGCGGGGTCGGGGAGCAGGCGGCCGAACGCCTTGTCCATCCGCGTGTCACCGGCCAGCGCGATCCCGCGCGAGGCGGCGACGGCCTCCAGCGGCTTGCCGAGGTCGAGCGCGACGCGACCGCGAAGTCCCGCCAGCCGCCGCGCCTGGCTGCGCGAGCGGGCGGGCGCGGTAAAGGCCGCCATCGCCAGCACCAGCGTCAGGAAGACGCCCATGGCCAGGATCAGGGTCGCCGTCATCGACATGATCGTCAGTCGGCCCGTGCCCGCTTGCCGAGCAGCGACTTCAGGTCGAACCGGTCGAGCAGCCTGCGTTTGGCGGACATGTCGACGGTGCCCTCGGCCGAGGCGCAAAGCCGCTGGGTCAGCTCGATCAGCGGCGCGATGGTGCGCGAGGTGCGACCGAGTTCGGCCATGGGCTTGCCGACCTTGGCGGCCTGGACGACCAGCTTGGGATCATAGGGCATGACGAAGTCGATCGGGCGTTCGATCGACCCCTCGAAATCGCCCTGCGCGATCTCGCACTGGCCGGGCGGCTGGACCCGGTTGGCAATGGTCAGCACGGTCGCCTGCGGCGCATGGGTCTTGGCCCATGACAGCAGGCGGATGGTGTCGCGCGCGGCGGCCAGGGTCAGTTCGGTGACGAGCACGATGGTCTGCGCCGATCCGACCAGCATCGGCTGCTGGATCATCATCCCGCGCGGCAGATCGACGATCGTCGTCTCGAAATTCAGGCGCATCTCGTCCTGTAACTGCGCAAAGGCCTGGCCATCGGTCAGGATCGGCGCACTGATCGGCGCTTCGGCCGACAGGATCGCCAGCTTTTCCGACGCCCTGACCATGGCGCGTTCCAGGAACAGCCCGTCGATGCGGCTGGGATTGTCGATCGCATCGACCAGCCCGCGTCCCGGCTCCAGGTCCAGCGCCAGCGCGGCGGTGCCGAAATGCACGTCGAGGTCGAGCAGCGCGGTCGTCCGGTCGAGCCGCTCCGCCATCAGCCAGCCGAGCGAGGTAGCGATGGTCGAGGCGCCCACGCCGCCACGCACGCCGACCACCGCGACGCTGCACGTCGCCTTTTCGGGGGCGGTCTCCATGGCGCGGGGCGCGTGCAGGATGGTGCGGGCCTGCGCGATCGTCTCGCGCAGCTGGTCGGCGTTGATCGGCTTCAGCAGATAGTCGTGCAGCCCGCTGGCGATCAGCGAGCGGTACAGCCGGACGTCGTTGACCGATCCGACCGCGATCACGATCGTGCCGGGCTCACACACTTCGGCCAGATTGCCGATCTCGCTGGCGGGATCGGGCGTGTCGCTCAGGTCGACCAGCAGGATCTGCGGGCTGGCCTGCACCGACAGCGACTGGATCGCGCCGGACAGGCCGCCCTTCATGACCTTGTCGACCGACCATCCCTGCTCGGCGACCAGCGGGCGGATCGCCTCGGCCGTCCAGTCGTCGCTGACAAAGGCGAGGAACGAGTCGCGGACGGTCAGCATGGCGGGTTTCCAGGGGGCGTTCACGGCGTGCCTCCTGCCGACACGCCACCCCCGCCGCCACCTCCACCGCCACCCTGGCTGCTATTGGGATCGCGCAGCACGGTGCCGCCACGGCCGGTCGGAGCGGCGGCGCGCAAGGCCTTGATCCCGCGGGTGCCCATCTCGGTATCGCTGGTGGCGGCACCGGGCACGCCCTGTATCAGGTCGGTGGGGTTGGCGATCATCGCGGCGAGGTTGCGGTTGACCGCGCAGCCATGGTTGGACGAGGTCTTGCCCTCCCAGTCGAGCGCGGTGTCGCTGCGCAGGTCGGGACAGCCCGGCACGGTGGCACGGGCTCGCGTCACGACCACGCGGATCGTGGCGGGCGCGACCGGGCTGCGCGTGATCGGCGACGCCTGACCGAGCAGCAGGCCATAGCGGCCGACGATGCCCGCCACCTCGCGATAGGCGCCGGGGCCTTCGCCCGCCGGGTCCTCCACCGCGACGCGGTCGCCATAGCCGAGATGCAGGTTGCGCGCCCAACCGTCGAGCCGCCGATCCTCATCCGCCGCCAGCCGCCCGCCGGACAGCGCCAGGTCGAGCGCATATTCGGCCTGCGACACGACCGGCTGGTGCCGGGTTTCCAGGTCCGGCTGACCGGCACCCATGCAGGCACCGGTCATCAGCGTCAGGCCGAACGGCATCAGAAGGAGGGGTAAGCGACGCATGGAGCGCATTATCCTTGGGCAGGCGGTCATTCGGAAAAGCCCGGAGTCGGCATGTTCTTCTTCTTCGCGGGCAGCGCCGTCGCGGCGCCATGCGGGACGGGTGCGACCCCGGCGGCCATCGGCCGACCCTGAACCGGCGGGGCCATGCTCGGCACCGGGCGCGGCGTCGACGTGTCGCCGCCGCCGCCCATCCGGCCCAGCAATACGCGTTCGGCATCATTGGCCGGACGCATCCCGTCGGTCGGCAGCGCGATCTCGGAGGGCGAGTTGACCGGCTTCACCAGATAGGGCGTGATGATGATGACCAGCTCGGTCTCGTTGCGCTTGAACGCGTTGGAGCGGAACAGCGAGCCGATCAGCGGCAGGTCGCCCAGCCACGGCGTCTTCTCGATCGAATTGTCGCGCGAGTTGGACAGCAGGCCGCCGATCATCATGCTCTGGCCCGAACCCAGCTCCAGCGTGGTCTCGGCCCGGCGGGTGGTCAGCGCGGGGATCGACGTTCCGCTGATCGTCACCGATCCCACCGACGACAGCTGCGACACCTCCGGCCGGACGCGCAGCGAGATGCGCCCGTCGGACAGCACCGTCGGCGTGTAGGACAGGCTGACGCCATATTGCTTATACTCGACCGACACCGCGCCGAAGCCGCTGGCGAGCGGAATGGGAATCTCGCCACCCGCCAGGAACGTCGCGGTCTCCCCCGACAGGGCGGTCAGATTGGGGTTGGCCAGCGTCGCCACCTGACCCAGCGACTCGCCCAGATCGATCGCGCCGAGCAGGTCCATGCCCAGCACGCGCCCGCCCAGTCCCAGCGTCGTCCGCTGGGTGCCGGGGTTGAACGTATATCGGGTGCCGGCCGGAAGACCCGCCGCATCGGTCAACTTTTCGATGCTGCCCGCATTGCGGCCCGACGCGATGCCGAACACGAAGCCGCTGGAATTGGCGTCGCGGTTGAGCAGATTGACGCCGATCTGCTTGACGAAGCTGCGATTCACCTCGGCGATGCGGACCTGAAGGTTGACTTGAAGCGGGGTGGCGGTCTTCAACCGGCTGATGATCCGCGTGTCCTTGCCGACATAGGCCTGGACCAGCCGTTCGGCCTCGGCGGCGTCGTCGGGCGCGGCGATGGTGCCGGTCAGCAGGATCAGGCCGTTCATCGGCGTGGCGACGATCTGCGCCTCGGGCATGGCCAGCTTCAGCATCCGGCCGATCGAGTCGAGATTGTTGCCGACCCGGACGGTCGCGGCATAGACGACCGCGCCGCCCCGCGCCGTGGCGGAGACGGTGGTCTCGCCGGGCTTCTTGCCGAAGATATAGAGCTGGGTCGGTGAGCGGACCTGCACATCGGCGATGCTGTCATCGGCGACGAACAGGTCGGTCATCGGCCGGGGCAGGGTGATCAGTCGCGCCCGCCCGGTATTGATCTCCAGCGCGCCGGAACCATCGCTGGCCGGGGGCGAATCACCCGGCCCGGACGGCGCCGACCGCGCGGGCGACGGGGCGAGAAGCAGCGGGGCCAGCACCAGCACGAAGGCCGAGGTGCGCGGCGCGCGTGACAGAAGCGAGCGAAGCGACATGGTCAATTTCCATTTCCCATCGGCGGGGCGCCCGGCGTGGACCCGGTGTCGACGGAGCGGCCGCGTGCGACGCGCACGCCCGCGTTGTCGGACCTGCCACCGGTGGCCTGACCGACGGCAGGTGCATTCCGGCCCATGGCGGAATTGTCATTGGCCATGGCCATCGTGCCGTGGTCCGGCGCGCTATTGGCGTTGCGACCGGGGACGGTCCGGCGTTGATAGCGGGACACGTCGGCGCCGGTGGCATAGGAGTCATGGTCGATTGCCGGTTGTGCGACGGCTGCCGGATCGCCGCCTGAGGCCAGCTCGGCCGGCCGCTCGGCCAGCGCGCGCAGCGACAGCGACAGCGTGCCGACCGTCTGTGCGACCGCCAGCTGCTCGGCCATTTTCGGCGTCGCCTCGACGGTGACGGTGGTGAAGGTGTGGACCTGCGTCTTGCCGTCCTCGGCCGCCTGATTGTCGGTGCGCTGGTCGGTCGCCAGCACGCGGATGTTGCGCAGGATCGTCTCCGACACCTTGAGCGGAGGGCCATCGCCGCCGCCCGCGACATCCTGGGTCAGGACCATGTCGATCCGGTCGCCCGGAAACACGAAGCCCGCGACCGCGGTCTGGGCCGACACGGGCACCGTGACGGCGCGCATGCCGGGCGTGAGGGCGGCGGCCAGGAAGCCGCGATCGCCCGGGCTGACGACCGCGCCCTGGGTCAGCGGCTGACCGGCGGTGATCGCATAGCGCAGCACGGTGCCCTGCAACTTGGCGATGTCGGCCTTGCCGCGCACATAATAGGCCCCGGCCACCATGTCCTTGGGCCAGGGCTGGAACTTCAGGGCGGTGGGGTCGATGATCGTGCCGACCGGCAGGGTGCGGGTGGCGACCAGGATCTCGGCCTGCGGCTCGACGGGAGCGGCGACCGTGACGGCCTGGGCCTGGGGAACGCTGCTGCCGGCGGTGACGGTCCGCGCGAATAGGGCCGTGATCCCCGCGACCAGCAGGGCACCGACCAGCAGTAACACTTTTCGACTGTCCATCCTGCGTTCTTCGGCCTTTGCCGAGCCCGATGCTCGGTTCGATTGGTTGGTTAAGTAGACGGAAAGGGGTTAAATAACGGTTCCTGAAGGACGACGAGCGTGGCCATCGCGATGGCCACGCCATAAGGAACCTCGATCGCCGGGGCGGCATCGCCCAGCGTCCGGACACGCAGGCGATGGTCGATCAGCATCGCGATCGTGACCGCGCCGCCCGCGATCGACATGGCCAGCAACATCCGGAAGAGCGACGGCAAAGGCAGCCATAGCGCTATGGCCGCGATCATCTTCACGTCGCCGCCGCCCATCATGCCGATGCGAAAGGCCTGGGCGAAGATCAGGAACATCGCCAGCCCGACGCCGATCTGCACGGCCATGCCGGGCCAGACGGACATGCCGCTCGCCCACCACCAAAGCGGGGCCAGCAGCGCGATGGCGATATTCTTGCGATCGGCGATCTCGCGGGTGCGTGCATCCTCGATCCCCGCCGACACCAGCAGCTGGACGAGCGCCACCAGCAGCGCGATACGCATTATGGTCCATTCCATGGCATGAAGCCCTAGACGGCGGGGCTTTCAAAACCGTAACCGGGATGCGGATGACCGACACCCTGTCCCTTCGCCGCAGTTTCCCGGCCGCCGCCACGCTGTCGCGCTGGTACGCGCCCGACGGGTGGGAGCATCGGCGCTTCGACTGGACGGCGCGCGCGCCGCGCGGACGGCTGTTGTTCCAGACCGGCCGGGCCGATGTGATCGAGAAATATCTGGAAGTCTTTGCCCATCTGGTCGGGCGGGGGTGGAGCGTCACCGCCTTCGACTGGCGCGGGCAGGGGGGATCGGGGCGGCTGCTGGCCGATCGCCATGTCGGGCATGGCGGCGATTTCTCGATATTGGTCGAGGATCTGCGCGCATTTTGGGCGGCATGGCGGGCCGAGGATTTGGCGGGCGAGCGGCCTCACGTCCTTTTGGGCCATTCGATGGGCGGGCATCTGGCGCTGCGGGCGGTGGTTGAGGGCGCGGTTGACCTGGACGCGCTGATCCTGGTCGCGCCGATGCTGGGTCTGCGCCTGCCGACCGGCGCGCTGCTGGGGGCGGGGATCATCGCCGTGATGAACGCACTGGGTCGGGCCGAGCGGGGTATATGGGAGGCCAGGGAAGGCCCCGGCCATCACACGCGCCAGCGCAACCTGACCCATGATGTCGAGCGCTTCGAGGATGAGGGATATTGGTACGGCCAACAGCCCGATCTGGCGCTGGGGCCGCCGAGCTGGGGCTGGCTCGCCGCCGCGCTACGCTCGATCCGGGCGCTGGAGCGCGATCCCCGGCTGGACCGGGTGAGCGTCCGCTCGCTGATGCTGATCGCCGAAGCCGACCGTCTGGTCGATCCCAAGGCCGCCACCGCCATCGCCGCCCGGATCGGCGCACAGGTCGAGCGGTTCGGGCCGGAGGCCGCGCATGAATTGCTGCGCGAGGTCGATCCGGTGCGGTTGCGGGCGCTGGCGGCGATCGATGGCTTTCTGGACGGGGTGGCGGCGTGATCCACGACATCGCGATCGTGGGCGCGGGCATGGCCGGGGCGGGGCTGGCCGCCGCGATCGGTCCACGCGCGCGCGTCCTGCTGCTGGAGGCCGAGGACATGCCCGGCCGCCATGCGACGGGGCGTTCGGCGGCGTTCTGGTCGGAAACCTATGGCGGCCCGGCGGTGCAGCCGCTGACCACCGCCTCCGGGGCGGCGTTGCGCGAAGGCGGCTATCTGACCCCGCTCGGCTCGCTGCATGTCGGCCGTGCGGAGGACGAGGCGCGGGTGGAGCGGCTGCTCGCCGATTTTGCAGACAGCGGTGTGGCGCTGTCACGCGTCGATCCGGCGACGCGTATCCCGGGCCTTCGCCCCGAATGGGTGCATGGCGTCTGGGAGCCGAGCTGCGCTTATATCGACGTCGCGGCGCTCCACGCCGATTATCTGGCGGCGGCGAAAGCGGCCGGGGCGGAGATCAGGACGGATGCGCCGCTGCTGGCGGCCGAGCGGCGCGGCGGCGTCTGGCATCTGGAAACCCGCGCCGGGCCGTTCGCGGCCCGAATGCTGGTCAACGCGGCGGGCGCCTGGGCCGATGACGTGGCCAAGCTTGCGGGCGTCGCGCCGATCGGCATCACCCCCTATCGCCGGACGATGGTGCAACTGCGCACCAACCCGCCCGTGCCCGAGGGATTGCCCCATGTCGTCGACATAGCGGGGCGCTTCTACTTCAAGCCCGAGGCGGGCGGACGGCTCTGGCTGACCCCCCATGACGAGACCCCCAGCGTCGCCTGCGACATCGCGCCCGAGGAATGGGACGTGGCGGTGGCCATCGACCGGCTGGAAAAGGTCGTCGACTGGCGCGTCGAGGCGGTCGAGCGCCGCTGGGCAGGCCTGCGCAGCTTCGCCCCCGACCGTGCACCGGTCTACGGATTCGACGGACGCGTACCGGGCTTCTTCTGGTGCGCAGGCCAGGGCGGTTTCGGTATTCAGACAGCACCTGCCGCCTCGGCGCTGGCGGCGGCGCTGTTGCTGGGTGAGGGGTATGTGCCCGAAGGGCTCGACCCCGAACGCTATGGCGCAGGCCGATTTTCTGCTAAGGAATGATCGCTTCTTTTCAGGAGAGATCATCATGGCGCACAGCTTTGCGATCGAGAAGAACAAGGCGGGCGAATATGTCGCCAAGTTCCGCTATAACAGCGAACTGATCTGGTGGACCGAAGGCTATGCCAGCAAGGCCGGAGCCCGCAACGCCATCGAGTCGATCCTGAAGAACGGCCCGAACGCGCCGATCCACGAACCGGAATAGCCGACGCCCTCATAATCTGTCGCTGTTCGGATCAAATGGTCGTGAACACCTGTATGAATGTCGAGCAGCGTGGGAGTTGGGTCGATTCTCCGCCGGTTGCCGGGAGCATTATTTCGGGTTTGCCGGGTTACCGTGCAAAAGACGCGGCATGACCGACTTTCCTCCGCTGGTTCTCGACTATTGGTGTCGAACCCTTGCCACGGACGACGCCCCCATCCACGGGACAGGGGCCTTGGCCGTCAGTGCAGCGCTGAACCCAACGCGTCCGGCCATGATGCTGTTAAGGCAGGATGCTTCGGTGCAGGCGGTCGTCAGGCCGGAGATAGCCGAACGCCTCGATGGCATGCCACCGGGCGGGTATTCAGCGGACGCGTTGAAGCGCCAATGGGAAGCGGTCGGCGTGGTGCTGCATGATGCAGACTATCTCTTCTACCTGCCCGCCGATGCCGGGAATGCGTCGGACGAAGTGCTGAAACCCCGTCAATTGACCGAGGCCGACCGGCGCGTTTTTGAGATGTTCCACAAAGAGGCCCCCGAACAGGACCGGGAGGATGCCTGGGTCGAACTGGACCATTCGGCGGTGTTCGGGTGCTTCGACGGCGACAGGCTTGTCAGTGCGGCAAGCATGAACCTGTGGGATGACAGCCCTATCGCCGACCTGGGCGTACTGACCCTTCCCGATGCGCGCGGAAGGGGCTTCGCCCGGGCCGTCGTCGACGCGATCAGTCGTTACGCGCGGCAGCAGGGCCATGAGCCGCAATATCGTTGCCAGCTCAACAATGTCGCATCGGTGGCGTTGGCGCGATCATGCGGCTTTGCGCTGTTCGGGCAATGGGTGGTGGCCGCTGATACGCCCTGATCGGGGGAGCGTGTATTGGGCCTCACCCACCCTCTACCTCTATTTCCGAAACGTCTCCGCTGCATCACTCGCCAGCTTGTCGGCGCGTTCGTTGTCCGGGTGGCCTGCATGGCCCTTGACCCATTTCCATTCGATCTGGTGGCGCTCGGCGGCCGCGACCAGTGCCTGCCAAAGCTCGGCGTTCTTGACCGGCTTCTTGTCCGCCGTGCGCCAGCCGTTGCGCTTCCAGCCGTGGATCCACTTGGTCAGGCCGTCCATCACGTAACGGCTGTCGGTCGACAGCGTGACGGCGCAAGGGCGCTTGAGCGCGTTCAGCGCCTCGATCGCGGCCATCAGCTCCATGCGGTTGTTGGTAGTCAGCGCCTCGCCGCCGGACAATTCCTTCTCATGCGTGCCCGAGCGGATCAGCGCGCCCCAGCCGCCGGGGCCGGGATTGCCCTTGCATGCGCCGTCAGTGGCGATCTCGACGGGGGTCATCGGGGGTGTCACAGGCCGGCCTTTCCGTCGCGATAGGCGATATAGCGCCGCCAATAGGCCAGCGGGTCCTTGCGCGTCACCAGCGCATCGGCGGGGGTGTTCAGCCAGTCCCAGGCGCGCGACAGGGCAAAGCGCAAGCACGCCCCCATAGCCAGCTTTGCGAACGCCGCCCGCTCGGCCTCGGTCAGCGGAAAGTGGCGCTGATAACCCTTGACCAAAGCCGCGCCGATCTCGGGCGCATAGGTCTCGCCGGTCGCGTCGAAACTCCAGGCGGAGTGCATGATGGAAAGGTCGTAGACGCGGAAATCGGTGCAGGCGAAATAAAAGTCGATCAGTCCGGTAACCTTGTCGCCCAGCACCAGAACATTGTCGGGAAACAGGTCGGCATGGATGACGCAAACATCCAGCGGCTGGTCGTCCCAGCCGTCGAGCACCGTGTCCAGCGCCTCGGCCATGGCGTCGTGCAGGCCGGGCTGAATCCGGTCGAGATCGCGCCCGCATTGCGCGAACAGCGGCCGCCAGCTGGCATGGCCCATCGAATTGGTGCGGGTCTGCGCAAAGTCCTGCACCGCCCGGTGCATCGCCCCCATCGCGTCCGCCGCCGCCAGCGCCTGCGCCGGGCTGGGGTGAGACAGCGACACGCCGGTCAGGAACTGGATCAGGCAGGCAGGGCGGCCCGCCAATTCCTGGATCTCGACGCCGTTCCGGTCCTTGATCGCGGGCGGCACGGGCAGCCCCTTGGCCGCCAGATGGTCGAGCAGCGCCAGGAAAAAGGGCAGGTCGCCCGCCGCCACGCGCTTTTCGTAGAGCGTCAGGATGAAGCGCGCGGTCGTGGTGTCGACCAGGTAATTGCTGTTCTCGACGCCCTCGGCGATCCCCTTGGCGGAGATCAGGTCGCCCACGTCATAGCGTGCCAGAAACGCGGACAGCGCCTCGGCCGAAACCTGCGTATAGACGGCCATGGCTCAGGCGGCCGTTTCCAGCCCACGGGGCAGCTTGAAGGCGATGGTCTCGCGCGTCGTCTCTTCCTCGCGCTCGGTGACGGTGAAGCGTTCGGACAGGCGGTCGACCAGCTCGCGGACCAGCAGTTCGGGCGCGGAGGCCCCGGCGGTCAGGCCCAGCGTCGTCACGCCGTCCAGGAACGTCCAGTCGAGTTCGGCTGCGCGCTGGATCAGCATGGCGCGCTTGCCCGCCCGCTCGGCCACTTCGACCAGGCGCAGCGAGTTGGAGGAATTGGGCGCGCCGATCACCAGCACCGCGTCGCACTCGGCCGCGATGGCCTTGACGGCGGCCTGACGGTTGGAGGTGGCGTAGCAGATATCCTCGCCGCGCGGCCCCTGGATCGTCGGGAAGCGGCGCTGCAACGCCGTGATGGTGGCGGCGGTGTCGTCGACCGACAAGGTGGTCTGGGTCAGGAAGGCGAGGTTGTCGGGATCGGCGGGCGTGAACGCCTCGACATCGGCGACCGTCTCGACCAGCGACATGGACCCCTGCGGCACCTGGCCGAAGGTGCCGATGACTTCGGGGTGGCCCGCATGGCCGATGAAGACGATATGGCGGCCCATCTCGACCAGCCGTTCGGCCTGGCGGTGGACCTTCGACACGAGCGGGCAGGTGGCGTCGAAATATTCGAGGCCCCGGCTCTCGGCATCGGCGGGCACCGACTTTGGCACGCCGTGGGCGGAGAAGACGACGTGCGCGTTGGCGGGCACTTCGTCCAGTTCCTCGACAAAGATCGCGCCCTTGGCCTTCAGGCTGTCGACGACGAACTTGTTATGGACGATCTCGTGCCGGACATATACGGGCGCGCCATGTTTCTCGAGCGCCAGCTCGACGATGCGGATGGCGCGGTCGACGCCCGCACAGAAACCGCGCGGGGCGGCGATCAACAGGTCGAGCGGCGGCTTCGGGGCATCGGTCGTGGCTGGTGTCATGGACACGGCTCTACGCCATTGCTTGCGTGCGTCCAACCCGGTTCCTATGCTGGCGACCAAACCGGCATCCTGCTTCGGCATCCAGAATAGGCGTTTCGACCTGTGAAAGCATCGTTTCTCGCTCCCGTCGCCCTTGCGCTCGTTCTCGGCGGTTGCGCCCGTACGGGCGAGATCGATGCATCGGGCGGCATCACCGCCGTCCGCTCGGCTTGCCCGATCGTCGGTGTCGCGGCGGGGACCGGCGACATCACGCTGTTCAAGACGCCGGGTGCGACCGACCAGGGCTCGATCGACCTGATCGCCAACCTGACCCATGTGCGCGGCACCTGCGCCGATGCGGGGTCCGACATCGTGACGACGGTCAGTTTCGAGGTCGAGGCACGGCGTACCGACACGGCGGCAGCGCGCGACGTAGTGCTGCCTTACTATATCGCGATCGTACGCGGCGGGACCAATGTCGTCGCCAAGCGAGTCGGCCGGGTGAACGTGCATTTCGACGCGGGCCAGGCGCGTGGCCAGGTGGCGGGCGAGGCGTCCACCACCATCGCGCGCGCGGCGGCGACGCTGCCCGAGGACGTCCGCGACAAGCTGACCCGCCGTCGCAAGGCCGGGGACGAGGATGCGGCGGTCGATCCGCTGACCAATCCCGAAGTGCGCCAGGCGGTGGCGAGCGCCAGCTTCGAGGCGCTGGTCGGATTCCAGCTGACCGACGCGCAGCTGCGGTACAACGCGACTCGATAAATTCTTATTCCTCCCCTGCAAGGGGGAGGGGGACCATGCGCAGCATGGTGGAGGGGTGTCCCGCTATCGAGGGGGCGACACTCCTCCGTCAGGCCTGACGGCCTGCCACCTCCCCTCGCAGGGGAGGAATAGCATCGCACAATCCACAAGATTGATCGCAGCCGCCACCGTTCCCGATTGACTTGGAACCACCCGCCCGGCAGAGGGCGCGGCGTCGATGTCGGACATGTCCGACATAGGCGCGCGCGGGAGAGCGCCGGGTTCATCTTTCAGGTGACGCAAACCCGGCCGCCGAAGGAGCAACCACCCCGGAATCTCTCAGGCAAATGGGACCGCGCGATCGCCATCGACACTCTGGAAAGCGCGCCTCGGCCTCGGGTCGTCGTGCCACCGAAGGGGTAAGCCGGAATTTCCGGCGAAAGCTCTCAGGTTCCGTGACAGAGGGGGATCGGATCGGGTAGGACAGTCATGTCCCTAGCCGACACCCTTTTGACGGAGACCGGCCCCGTGAGCGACGCAACCGACCTGAACGTAGAAGACGCCCCCGAGGGTCAGGAGATCATCCAGACGCTGCCGCTGGACGCATGGCATCGTGCGCGCGGCGGCCGGATGGTCCCGTTCGCCGGTTACGAGATGCCGGTCCAGTATGAAGGCATCATGGCCGAGCATCTCTGGACCCGCGAGTCGGCCGGGCTGTTCGACGTCAGCCATATGGGTCAGGTCGTCTTTACCGGCGAGAACGGCCTGGCGCCCGTCATCGCCGCGCTGGAAAAGGTTCTGCCGGGCGACATCACCGGGCTGGGCGATCGCAAGAACCGCTATTCACTGCTGCTCAACGAAGAGGGCGGCATCCTCGACGACCTGATGGTGACGAAGCGCACCCTCGATGGCGCGGACGAGCTGTACATGGTCGTCAACGGCGCGACCAAGTATGACGATATCGCCTATCTGCTCGATTTCATCCCCGACGATGCGACGCTGAACCTGCTCGACGAGCAGGCGCTGCTGGCGCTCCAGGGTCCGAAGGCGGTCGATGCGCTGGCGCGGATCGTGCCGGGCGTCGAGAACCTCGTGTTCATGACCGCCGCCGACTTCGTGTGGAACGACGTGCCGCTGTGGATCAGCCGCTCGGGCTATACCGGCGAGGATGGCTACGAGATTTCGATCCCGGCCGAACATGCCGCCGCCTTCGCCGACCTGCTGTGCGAACAGGCGGAAGTGAAGCCGATCGGCCTGGGCGCGCGCGACTCGCTGCGTCTGGAGGCGGGGTTGCCGCTCTATGGCCATGACCTAGACCCCGAGACGACGCCGGTGATGGCCGATCTGGGCTTCGCGCTCGCCAAGAAGCGTCGCGAGGCGGCCGACTTCCTGGGCGCCGAGCGTATCCTCGCCGAGCGTGAGAACGGCCCCGCCGTCAAGCGTGTCGGCCTGACCGTCGCGGGCCGCCAGCCGGTGCGCGAGGGTGCGTCGGTGGTCGCCGAGGACGGCTCGGTCATCGGCCGCGTCACCAGCGGCGGCTTCGCCCCCTCTATGGGTGCGCCGATTGCCATGGCCTATGTGCCGACCGAGCTGGCGACGCCCGGCACGGCCCTCAAACTGCTTCAGCGCGGCAAGACCCATGACGCCACCGTCACGGCGATGCCCTTCGTCCCCCATCGTTACGTTCGTTCAGGAGCCAAGTGACCATGAGCCGCTATTTCACCGAAGATCATGAGTGGATCGACGTCGACGGTGATGTCGGCACGGTCGGCATCTCCGATTATGCGCAGGGCGCGCTGGGCGACATCGTGTTCGTCGACGTCCCCGAGGAAGGCCGCGAGCTGACCAAGGGCGACGAGGCCGCCGTGGTCGAGTCGGTCAAGGCCGCGTCGGACGTCTATGCGCCGGTGTCGGGCACCGTCATCGAGGGCAATGCCCAGCTGGCCGACGAGCCTGCGCTGGTGAACAGCGATCCCGAGGGCGAGGGCTGGTTCTTCAAGATCACGCTGTCGGATGCCTCGGAGCTGGACGGCCTGATGGACGAAACCGCCTACGCCGCGTTCGTCGCCAAGCTCTAACTTACTTTCTCCCCTCCCGCAGGCGGGAGGGGCTGGGGGAGGGGACTCGCTCTCCCTCGGACCATCAGGCTCGTTGAAGCCGACTGCCCTCCCCCGACCCCTCCCGCCTGCGGGAGGGGAGAAGAAGGGAAGGGCGATGACCCCTCGATCCGCGAGGTTTTCGGGGTGAGGGGCGGAGAAATGGAACGCATGCGCTACCTGCCCCTTACCTCTTCCGATCGGGCCGAGATGCTCTCGGTCATCGGTGCCGGATCGGTCGACGACCTGTTCGTCGACGTACCCGAATCCGCCCGCCTGTCCGGCCCCATCGAGGGACTGCCCGGCCACGCCTCCGAACTGGCGGTCGAGCGGCACATGACGGCCCTTGCCCGCAAGAACATGGTCGCGGGCGACGTGCCCTTCTTCCTGGGCTGCGGCGCGTATCGCCATCATGTCCCCGCCAGCGTCGATCACCTGATCCAGCGCGGCGAGTTCCTGACCGCCTATACGCCCTATCAGCCGGAAATCGCGCAGGGCACGTTGCAGATGCTGTTCGAGTTCCAGACGCAGGTCGCGCGTCTGCTCGGCACCGATGTCGCCAACGCCTCGATGTATGACGGCTCGACCGCCTGCTGGGAAGCGATCGGCATGGCGCGGCGCATCACCAAGAAGTCCAAGGCGATCCTGTCGTCGGGCCTGCACCCGCATTATGTCTCGGTCGCCAGGACCATGGCGAAATATACCGGCGACACGCTGGAAACGGCTGCGCCCGTGCTGACCGCCGAGACCGATATCGACCAGATGATCGCGGCGATCGACGGCGACACCTCGTGCGTCGTCGTGCAATATCCCGACATTCTGGGTCGCATCGCCGACCTGACCCCGCTGGCCGAGGCCTGCCACGCCAAGAAGGCGCTGCTGATCGCCGTCGTGACCGAGCCGGTGGCGCTGGGCGCGATCCGCAGCCCGGGCGAGATGGATGCGGACATCGTCGTCGGCGAAGGCCAGTCGCTGGGCGTCGGGCTCCAGTTCGGTGGTCCCTATGTCGGCCTGATGGGCTGCAAGGACAAGTATATCCGCCAGATGCCGGGCCGCTTCTGTGGCGAAACGGTGGACGCGGACGGCAAGCGCGGCTTCGTGCTGACGCTCTCGACCCGCGAGCAGCATATCCGCCGCGAAAAGGCGACGTCGAACATCTGCACCAATTCGGGGCTGTGCGCGCTCGCCTTCTCGATCCACATGACGCTGCTGGGCGAGGCGGGTCTGCGCCGCATGGCGGGGATCAACCACGCGAACGCCTGCCGCGCGGCCGATCGTCTGGCGAAGGTGCCTGGCGTCAAGCTGGTCAACGACGTGTTCTTCAACGAGTTCACGCTCGATCTGGGCCGCGAGGCGCGGCCGATCGTGCGGACGCTGGCCGAGCGCGGCGTGCTGGCAGGCGTGTCGCTCGGACGGCTCTATCCGGGCGAGGACGCACTCGCCAACGGACTGGTGGTGGCGGTCACCGAAACGGTGACGGCGGAGGATATCGAGACGCTTGCCCAAGCGCTTGAGGAGGTGCTGGCATGACGATCAACCAGAGCGGCTGGAAGCCCACGAGCCCCGAAGCCAATGAAGCGACGGTCCCCGCGACCTTCACCGGCAACCGCGCGCTGATGCTGGAAGAGGCGCTGATCTTCGAGATCGGCGATAGCGAGACGACCGGCGTCGACTTCGCGGACGGCGATGTCGCCGGTTCGCGCCTGGGCGACCTGTCGCGCAAGGACCCGATCGGCCTGCCGGGTCTGTCGGAGCCGGAGACGGTCCGCCACTATACCCGTCTGTCGCGCCAGAATTACGCGATCGACCTGGGCCTGTTCCCGCTCGGCTCGTGCACGATGAAGCACAATCCGCGCCTGAACGAGAAGATGGCGCGCCTGCCGGGGTTCAGCGACGTTCACCCGCTCCAGCCCGTCGACACGGTGCAGGGCGCGCTGGAGGTTATTCACCAGCTGGCCCACTGGCTGGTCACGCTGACCGGCATGACCTCGGTCGCGATGAGCCCTAAGGCGGGCGCGCATGGCGAGCTGTGCGGCATCCTGGCGATCAAGGCGGCGCTGGAAAAGCGTGGGCAAGGCCATCGCAAGGTGATCCTGGTGCCCGAATCGGCGCACGGCACCAACCCGGCGACGGCGGCGTTTGCGGGCTTCTCGGTCGAGGACATCCCCGCGACTGCGGATGGCCGTGTCGACACGGCGGCGCTTAAAAGCCGTCTGGGGCCGGACGTGGCGGGGGTGATGATCACCAACCCAAACACCTGCGGCCTGTTCGAGCGGGACCTGAAGGACATTTCCGACGCGGTTCATGCAGCGGGCGGCTATGTCTATTGCGACGGCGCGAACTTCAACGCGATCGTGGGTCGTGTGCGTCCGGGCGATCTGGGCGTCGATGCGATGCACATCAACCTGCACAAGACCTTCTCGACCCCGCATGGCGGCGGCGGGCCGGGTTCGGGGCCGGTGGTGTTCTCCGAGGCGCTGACGCCCTTCGCCCCGCTGCCCTTCGTCGAGAAGACGGGCGAGGGCTTCCGGCTGGTCGAGGAAGAAAATGCCGACGACCATCACGCCGACAGCTTCGGCCGCATGGTCGCCTTCCACGGCCAGATGGGTATGTTCACCCGCGCGCTGACCTATATCCTCAGCCACGGCGCGGACGGCCTGCGCCAAGTCGCCGAGGATGCGGTGCTCAACGCCAACTATGTCCTGCGCTCGCTGGAAAACACGCTCGACGCCCCCTTCGCCAAGAGCGGCCCGTGCATGCACGAAGCCATCTTCTCGGACGAAGGCCTGGCCGAGGGCTTCTCGACGATCGACGTCGCCAAGGCGCTGATCGACGAGGGTTTCCACCCGATGACCATGTACTTCCCGCTGGTCGTCCACGGCGCGATGCTGGTCGAGCCGACCGAGACCGAGTCGAAGGCGGCGCTCGACCAGTTCATCGGCGCGCTGGCGTCGGTGGCGGAGCGTGCCAAGGCGGGCGACCAGTCGCTCAAGACCGCGCCGCACTTCGCGCCGCGCGCGCGGCTCGACGAAACGCTGGCCGCGCGCAAGCCCGTGCTGGTGTGGAAGGACAAGGCGGCCTGATCGGTCGATCCCGCGCCGTCTGAGGCGTGATGACATGAGGTGGACTCACCCCTCCCCTTCAGGGGAGGGGCCGGGGGTGGGGCATTTCCGCAAGCATGCTGTCTTCGGCGACGCCCCACCCCAACCTCTCCCCTGAAGGGGAGGGGCTAGGCTTGGTTCTATCCCATGTCGTCATGCTCTAGAGCGCCGTAAACAAACAGATTCCGCCCAGTATCACGCCCGGCGCATTGGCGAATACAATGGGCCAATCGCGCTTCTCACGCAAAAATCCGTACGCGACCCAGAGCGAACAATTCACCATCGTCGCCAGCGGCTGAATCACCGAACCCTTTTGTCCCGCCAGATTGAGCTGAATCTGGTCGATATAGGACAGATACATCGCCACGGCGGTGGCCGTCGCAATCCAGCCGAGCAGCATCAATTTCCGTTCGCTCACAGTGTCGGGATCTCCTCGAAATGGCTGATAAATCGATTGAAGCGTTCCTGCACAATGCACAAGGTCGGCAGGATGCTCCGGGTCGGGGAGAGGGCGATCATGCGCTTTGACGAAACCCAGGCCCGTTCGCTGGACTCCATCCTGCGCTGGCGGCGCGATGTCCGGCATTTCCTGGACCGTTCGGTGAACGAAGCGGCGCTGGCCCGGCTGGCCGAGGCGATGGCGCTGGCTCCTTCGGTCGGCAATGCCCGGCCGTGGCGGGTGATCCGGGTCGAGGACCCCGCGCTGCGGGCCGCCGTCCGCGCCGATTTCCAGCGATGCGACGCGGTGGCAGCGGCCGACTATGCCGACGAACAGGCCGCCGCATACCGCGCGCTGAAGCTGGCCGGGCTGGACGTCGCGCCGGTGCAGCTGGCGGTCTTCACCCATATCGATCCGGCGGCGGGCCATGGTCTGGGCCGTCGCACCATGCCCGAGACGCTGCGCCAGTCGACCGCGATGGCGATTCACACGCTGTGGCTGGCGGCGCGCGCGGCCAATCTGGGAATGGGGATGGTGTCGATCCTCGACCCCGCCGCGATGGAGCGGATCTTCGCGGTGCCCCAGGACTGGGCCTTCACGGCGTATCTTTGTCTCGGCCATGCCGAATGGGACGACGACACGCCGCTGCTCCACCGGGCCGGGTGGCAGGAAAATGCGCCGACCCGCTGGGATGTGCGCTGAAAATCCTCCCCGGCACGGGGAGGTGGCAGGCCGAAGGCCTGACGGAGGGGGACTTCCGCACGGGACGTCCCCGGCCGCACGCCCCCTCCACCATGCTGCGCATGGTCTCCCTCCCCGTGCCGGGGAGGATCAGTCCTCCGCCGCCGCCGAACTGGTCTGCTGCTTGCCCAGCCGCTGTTCGCGCCAGACGATGAACAGTCCGCTCGCGATGATGACCGGTGCGCCGAGCCATGTGCCCGCCGTGGGCAGCACGCCGAAGATCAGCCAGCCATAGACGGTCGCCCAGATCAGCCCCGAATAGTCCATCGGGACCACCGCGGCGACCGGCGCCAGCCGCGACGCGCCGGTGAGCGCCAGCTGCCCCAGGCCGCCCGCCAGCCCGATCGACACCAGCACCACCCAGGTCAGCGGATCATGCATCTTAAGATGGAAGGCGTAAGGTACGGCGATGAAGGGCAGGGTCAGGACGGTGAAGTAGAAGACCGTCGTCGTCGCCGGCTCGTCACGCAGCTGGCGCAGCACGATCGCGACGATGGCGACGAACATCGCCGCCATCAGCCCGACGCCCGCCCCGAACAGCGACATGTCGCTGGCCCCTGGCCGCACGACCAGCAATACGCCCGCAAAGCCGACCAGCACCGCCGCCCAACGTTGCACCCCCGTCTTCTCGCCCAGCACCAGCGCGCCCAGCAGCGTGGCGAAGATCGGCACGGTGAACTGGAAGGTCGTCGCCTCGGCCAGTGGCAACAGCATCACCGCGCCGAAGGTGAAGACCATGCCGACCAGCCCGACCATCGCCCGCTTGGCATGGCCCTTCAGCCGCGTGGTGCGCAGCGAGGCAAGGCCCGGCCCCGCCAGGACGAAGGCGAGCACGACCGGCAGCGCGCACAGCTGGCGAAAGAACATGGTTTCGGACAAGGTCGCCCCGCGCGACTCGGCCAGCTTCACAAAGGCCGACATGGTCGACAGGAAGAAGATGGCGATCAGGCGCAGGCCGATGCCTTTCAGCACGCGGTCGTCGGACATGGGGCGGCTCCTAGCCGCTACGCGCCGATGACGAAAGGCCGCAGGCGTCCGCCCCCTTGGCGAACCGCCCCCTTTGCCGCTATCGCGCACGCATGAAGCATGCTCTGTCCGTCACCCGCGACGCGGATTTCTCCGCCTGGTATCAGTCCGTCATCGCCGAGGGCGATCTGGCCGAGGAATCGGGCGTTCGCGGCTGCATGGTCATCCGCCCTTGGGGCTATGGAATCTGGGAGCGGATCCAGCGCCTGCTCGACGATCGCATCAAGGCGACCGGCCACGAGAATTGCTATTTCCCGCTCTTCATCCCGCTTTCCTATTTCGAGAAGGAAGCCGAGCATGTCGACGGCTTCGCCAAGGAAATGGCGGTCGTCACGCATCACCGGCTGATCGCCGACGGCAAGGGCGGGCTGGTTCCCGATCCCGAGGCGAAGCTGGAAGAGCCTCTGGTCGTGCGACCGACCTCGGAAACGGTGATCGGCACCGCCTTTGCCCGCTGGGTCCAGTCGTGGCGCGACCTGCCGGTCCTTATCAACCAATGGGCCAATGTCGTCCGCTGGGAAATGCGCACCCGCATGTTCCTGCGCACCGCCGAATTCCTGTGGCAGGAAGGGCATACCGCCCATGCCACGGTCGATGAGGCGCGGGCCGAGACGCTCCAGATGCTGGAAGTGTACCGTACCTTCGCCGAGGATTGCCTGGCGGTCCATGTGATCGCGGGCGAGAAGCCCGAAAATGAGCGCTTCCCCGGTGCGGTCTCGACCTATTCGATCGAGGCGATGATGCAGGACGGCAAGGCGCTGCAAACCGCGACCAGCCATTTCCTGGGCGACAATTTTGCCAAGGCGCAGAATATCCGCTTCCAGAATGCCGAGGGCGGGCTGGATTATGCGCAGACGACCAGCTGGGGCATGACCACGCGCACCATCGGCGCGATGATCATGGTTCATGGCGATGATGACGGGATGCGCGTGCCGCCCAAAGTCGCGCCGTGGCAGGTGGTGATTGTCCCCATGCTGCGCGACCAGCCCGAGGACGAGGCGCTGCTCGCCTATTGCCGCGATCTGCAAAAGGAACTGGTCGGCCAGTCCGCGCTGGGCGAGCCGATCCGCGCGATGGTCGATGGCCGTGCGCAAAAGGCCGCCAACAAGCGCTGGGGCTGGGTCAAGAAGGGCGCGCCGATCGTGATCGAGGTCGGCGGTCGCGACATGGCGGGCGGCAACGTCTCGGTCATCCGCCGCGACCGGCTGTATCGCGAGGACGGCAAGCTGGACTCGGTCGTGTGCCCACGCGGCGATTTCGTGAGCGGCGTCGCCGACCTGCTGGCCGACATCCAGGGCGAACTCCACCGCCAGTCGACCGAGCGGCTGAAGGCGCAGATCGTGCCGGTGGACGACTGGGCCGCTGTCGAGGCGCATTTCGCGGAAGGGGTAAAGAACCCCGGCTGGGTCGATGTCCGCTGGGCCAAGCCGACCGGCGAGGAGCTGGAGACGGTGGTCGAGAAGCTGAAGGGCCTGAAGCTGACCATCCGCAATGCGCCGATGGGCCAGACCGGTTGCGACGACGGCCCCTGCATCTTCACCGGCCGCGAGGCGGTCGAGCGTGTGTTGATCGGGCGGGCGTATTAAGTAGCCGAACGCCCAATGCCAGGCACGCCCCTCCCGCTTGCGGGAGGGGATGGGGGAGGGCAGGCCACAAGCGATGGTCTCGGTGAGACTCCTTGCCCTCCCCAAACCCCTCCCGCTTGCGGGAGGGGCTTAAAGAATAAGAAGAAGTGTTATCCCCGAACCAACCCCGCCCACGGCAAGTCCGGCCCGGCAGGTACAATCCCGGTCGGGTTCAGTTCCAGATGGCTGGCATAATAGTGCGTCTTGATGTGATCGAGATGCACCGTCGCCGCGATCTCCGGGATCGCCAGCATCCGCTCCAGCAGGCCCTCGAGCGCCGGATAATCCTGCACCCGCCGGACATTGCATTTGAAATGCCCGTGATAGACCGCATCGAAACGGACAAGCGTGGTGAACAGCCGGATATCCGCTTCCGTCATCCGGTCGCCGACCAGCCATTCGCGGCCGGTCAGCCGCTTTTCCAGCCGGTCCAGCTTGGCGAATAGCGGGCCGACCGCCGCGTCATAGGCTTGCTGCGACTTGGCGAAGCCGCATTTGTAGACGCCGTTATTCACCCGGTCATAGACGGGGGCGTTCACCGCATCGATCTCGTCGCGAAGCTCGGGCGGGTAATAATCCCCCTCCCGCGCGCCCAGTCCGTCGAACGCGGTGTTCAACATGCGGATGATCTCGGCCGATTCGTTGCTGACGATCGTGTCGCGTTCCTTGTCCCACAGGACCGGCACCGTCACCTTGCCGCTATAGCCATCACGCGCGCCGCCATAGAGTTGCCAGAGATAGTCCGCGCCGTGCAAGGGATCGCCGGTTCCGCCGCGCTCGGTGGCGAAGGTCCAACCATTCTCACGCATCAGCGGATCGACCACCGACAGGCCGATCATATCCTCCAGCCCTTTGAGCGCCCGGACGATCATCGCGCGATGTGCCCAGGGGCAGGCATAGGAGACGTAGAGGTGATAGCGTCCCGCCTCGGCGCGGTGGCCGGGCTGGCCGTCCGGGCCGGGTTCGCCCCCCGCTGTCACCCAGTCGCGAAAGCCCGAATCGGGACGCTGAAAGCTGCCCTTTGCGTCCGACTTGAACAGTCCCTCGGCGTGCCAGACGCCGTCCACCATATTACCCATGCGTGTGTCTCCTTTGATGAGGGTACGCATGGGGGTGGGGGAGCGATCCCACTATCCTCCCCGATACGGGGAGGGGGACCGCCGCGAAGCGGTGGTGGAGGGGCGTGCCGTTAAGCGAGTCGCTTGTGGAAGCCCCCCTCCGTCAGCGCTGACGCGCTGCCACCTCCCCGTGCCGGGGAGGATCAGCGCCGTTTGCCGTTGTGGCGGATGTTCGCGGGGCGCCCGCGCCGTTTCAGCACCCGGCGCGGTTCAGGAGCAGCGCCCTTGCCATCGGGCAGCTCGAAGCGCAGCGCCCCCGACACCGGGTTCGCCTCGGCCAGGCGCAGCGGCAGGCGCTGGCCCAGCTTGTAGATTTCCCGCGTCTTCTCGCCGAGCAGCTGCTGCGAGCCTTCGTCATAATGGAAGTAATCGCCGCCCAGGTCGCGGATCGGCATCAGGCCGTCACCACCCACGCCGTCGACGGTCGCGAAAAAGCCGAAATTGGTGACGCCGGTGATCCGCGTCTCGACCACCTGACCGACATGCTCGGACAGATAGGCCGCGACATAGCGGTCGATCGTCTCGCGCTCCGCCTCCATCGCGCGGCGCTCCATCTGGCTGATCGCCGTGCCCAGCCGCTCCATCTCGTCGCCCTCCGGCAGGAGGCCGCCGTCGCCCAGCTTGTATGCGCCGACCAGCGCCCGGTGGACGACGAGGTCGGCATAGCGCCGGATCGGCGAGGTGAAATGCGCGTATGACCCCAGCGACAGGCCGAAATGCCCCTGATTGACCGGCGCATAATAGGCCTGGGTCTGCGAGCGGAGGATCTGCTCCATCACCTGCGGCCGGAAATCGGCGTCGCCCACCTTGTCGACGATCCGGTTGAAGGTCGCCGGGCGGATCACCTGTCCCATGGCGAAGGGGATGTCGAAGGTTTCGAGATACTCCTTCAACGCGACCAGCTTGGTGCGGCTGGGCACCTCATGGACGCGGTACATGACCGGGGCCTTCTTCGCCTCCAGTGCCTTGGCGGCGGCGACGTTGGCGGCGATCATGTAATCCTCGATCAGCCGGTGTGCATCCAGCCGCGCGCGCGGCGCGACCGACAGGATGCGGCCATTCTCGTCCAGCACCACGCGCCGCTCGGGCAGGTCCAGGTCGAGCGGTTCGCGATCGTCCCGCGCCTTGGCGAGCGCGGCCCAGCAGCTCCAGAGCGGCTGTAGTGCCGTCTTGGTCAGCGGATGCGACAACTCGCCATCGATGGCGGCCTGCGCATCCTCGTAAGCGATGTTCGCCGCCAGCCGCACGACCGCGCGGGTGAAGCGGAACCCCTTGAGCTTGCCGTCCTTGGTGATCTGAAGGTGACAGGCCAGCGCGGCGCGGTCCTCCCCCTCCTTCAGCGAACAGACATCGGCCGACAGGATCTCGGGCAGCATCGGCACGACCCGGTCGGGGAAATAGACCGAGTTGCCGCGCCGCCGCGCATCCTTGTCGATCGCCGAGCCGGGGCGGACATAGAAGCTGACGTCGGCGATGGCGACGATGGCGCGCCAGCCTTCCGGGTTGGCGGGGTCGTCGTCGGGCGCGGCCCAGACCGCATCGTCATGGTCGCGCGCATCGACCGGATCGATCGCGACGATCGGCAGGTCGCGCAGGTCTTCGCGGTCGTCGCCCAGCGGCTGGCGGGCGACCCGCGCCGCCTCCTCCAGCGTCTCGGGCTGGAAGCGGTCGGGGATTTCGAACTTGTGGATCGCGATCAGCGAGAAGCTGCGCGGGGCGAAGGGATCGCCCAGCCGCTCGACCACCTTCGCGGTGATGCGCGGCGGGCGGCCCGCCTTCTCGGCCAGCACCAGGTCGCCCGCTTCCGCAGCCCCGGTGTCGGACACCATCATCTCGCGCCGGTCCTTCTTGTCGACGCTCGTAAGCCAGAAGCGTCCCGCCTCCTCGCGCAGCACGCCCAGCACCTGTTCGGAGGCGGGGGCGATCGTCTTCATGACATGCGCGATCCAGCCGCCGCCCGCTTCCTCGGTCCGCGCCAGCACGCGCTGGCCGATGCCGAGCGACCCGCGCTTGCGTTCGCGGATGCGCAGGCGGGGGATGGGAATGCCGTCCGCTTCCCAGCGTTCGGGCTGGCCCCAGACATTGCCGCCGTCATCGACATCGACGACGCGCAGCACCGTCACCTTGGGCAGCCCGCCCATCTTGTGAAAGGCGCGGCCCGGTGCGCTGTCGATCAGCCCTTCATCGGCCATGTCCTTGAGCAGGGCCTTCAACCCGATCTTCTCCTGCGCGGACAGGCCAAAGGCGCGTGCGATCTCGCGCTTGCCAGCGGGCTGGTCCGACTGTTCGATGAAGGCGAGGATTTGCTCACGGGTCGGCAGACCCGGCTGGGGTTTTTTCATGGGGTGGAGATAGGGGGTAGGGGAGGCGGCGTCACCCCCGAAGCTGATCCTCCCCGGCATGGGGAGGGGGACCGCCGCGAAGCGGTGGTGGAGGGGGATCGCCACATAGGGTTCGCTTGGTGGAACGCCCCCTCCACCAGCTTCGCTGGTCCCCCTCCCCTTGCAGGGGAGGATTAATAACGACATGATCCAATGTAATACCAGTATAGCGTAGCGGGACGAGCGGACGATGATGACTTTATGGGCTTCGGCCGCGATCCTGGCGGCGGCTCCCGCAGCGCAGGCCGATCTGGACCGGCTGGCGGCGACGCTGGGCTATCGCTACACCATCCTGACCAATCGCCCGGCGTCCTGCCCGACCGGCGTGCCCCGCTGTTTCGAGGCGGATATCGCCATCGCCGTGCCCGACAGCGCGCCGAGCCTGCCGGTCGAAATCCGCTACAGCCTGGTCAACCCGGTGCTGAAGATCGACAGCGAGGTGTTCGACAATCGCACGATCAATGGCGACCTTAACGTCCTGACCCTGAAGCCCGGCCAGTCGTTGAAGTCGGGACAGACCTATCATGTGAAGCTGACCGGGCTGGGCGCGTTCTTCTCGCGCAACCATATGATGCCCAACGCGATGCTGGCAGCCAAGGGCCTCACTCCGCGCGTCATCGCCGCGACCCGGACGGGGACCGATGCCGATACGGGGCTGGAGACCTTGCCCTTCGTCGCGCTGATGACCGACGAAGCCGCGCTCGCCCGCAGCGCGCCCGACGACCAGACGGTCTGGCGTACGCCCGAGCGCGCCTTCGCGCTTTATGCCGAGCGCGGTGCGGCCACTCCGGTCGATGTCGCGATCCTGCCCAAGCCGATGACGGCCACGCGTCCGGCGGGGGCTCCAATCGACCTGTCCAAGGGGCTGCGCGTCGCGATTCAGGGCTTTACCCGCGCCGCCATCGCGCCAGCATTGGCCGGATTGCCGGTCGGCACGGTGCCGCTGACCATCCGCAAGCAGTCGGGAATCGCACCCGAAGGCTACCGCCTGACTATCGCTGACGGGGGCGTGACCATCGCGGCGGCGGATGCGGCGGGGGCGTCCTATGCGCTGCGTTCGCTGGCGCAGCAGATGGCGGCGGAGGGGACGACGCTCCGCCCGCTGATCGTCGAGGACGCGCCGCGCTACGGCTTTCGCGGGCTGCATATCGATCTGGCGCGCAATTTCCACAGCAAGGCCGAGATCCTGAAGCTGATCGAGCTGATGGCAGCGTACAAGCTGAACACGCTGCACTTGCATCTGGGCGATGACGAGGGCTGGCGGTTGCAGATCGCAGGCTTGCCCGAACTGACCGAGGTGGGGGCGTATCGCTGCTTCGACCTGACCGAGAAGAGCTGTCTGTCGCCGCAACTGGGGGCAGACCCCGCGAGGGATGCCACCACCAACGGCTATCTGACCGCCGCCGACTATACCGACATCCTGCGCGCCGCCACCGCGCGGCAGATCGCGGTCATCCCCTCCTTCGACATGCCCGGCCATTCGCGTGCGGCGATCCGGTCGATGGAGGTGCGCTATCAGCGGTTGATGGCCAAGGGCGACAAGGCGGGGGCCGAGCGTTTCCGGCTGGTCGAGCCGGGCGACACCACCCGCTATTCCAGCGTCCAGCATTACGACGACAACACGCTGAACGTCTGTATCCCCAGCACCTACCGCTTCATCGACGCGGTGATCGATACCATCGCCGGGCTGCACAAGGCGGCGGGCGTGCCGCTGACCACCTATCATATCGGCGCGGACGAGACGGCGGGGGCCTGGGTCCAGTCGCCCGCCTGCAAGGGAATGATGGCGAAAACGGGGATGCAGCCCAAGCAATTGGGGGCCTATTTCATCGAGCGGATTTCCGCCGATCTCGCCCGGCGCGGCATCGCGGTGGCGGGGTGGAGTGACGGGCTGGGCCATACCGACCCGGCGAAGATGCCCGCGAACGTCCAGACCAATATCTGGAGCAACCTGCACGCGGGGGGCGTGGCCGAAGCGCATGGCCAGGCCAATCGCGGGTGGAAGACGGTGCTGTCGATCCCCGATCTCGGCTATTTCGACATGCCCTATGCCGCCGATCCGAACGAGACCGGCTATGACTGGGCCTCGCGCGGGGTGGACAGTTTCCAGGTGTTCGGCTTCATGCCGGGCAATCTGGCCGCGAACGCCGCGCTGATCCCCAATATCCTCACCCAGCCCAAGGCGATTGCCGACAGCATGCCGCTCCAGTCGGGCCGCAGCATCGCCGGTATCCAGGCGCAGTTGTGGAGCGAGACGGTGCGCCGCGACAGCCAGGTCGACTATATGCTGTTCCCGCGCCTGCTGGCGCTGGCCGAGCGGGCGTGGAGCAAGCCGGACTGGGAGCCAGCCTATGTCGCGGGCACCGGCTATGAACCCAATGATCCCCGCGTGGACCGGACCAAGCTGCTCGCCGGGTGGCGGGATTTCGCCGGGCGGATGGGCGTGCAGATGCGGCTGCTCGACCGGGCGGGCGTGACCTATCGCCTCGCCCCGCCGGGCGCGCGTGTTTCCGGTGGCAAGCTGGAGGCCAATGCCGAGTTCGCCGGAACGCCGATCGAGTATCGGACCGGCGGCTCCTCGTGGACCCGCTACACCGGCCCGGTGGCGGTGACGGGGGCGGTCGAGCTTCGCATTCGCACCCCGGATGGCCGCCGCGCCAGCCGGACGGTTACGGTTTCGCCGTAACCGCGATCAGGCCAGGGGCGTCGGCGATGAAGCGGTCGAGCACGCCGTCGGCGATCTTGATCGGCCCGTCGAAGCGCACCGCGCCCTTGATGCTCTGCACGGCGGCGGCCTGCGCGGCGATCCGCTTGGCATCGGCGAAGTAGCGCGTCGCCGCCGCATTTTCCTGCTCGGCGGCATCCAGCCCGGCGGCGGTCTGCCCCAGTGCGCGGCCCCAGAGCTGCATCGCCTCCAGCCAGGGGGCGGCCTGTTCGGCAAAGGCCGGATCGACCACGCCCGCACGGATCGTGTCGGGGGCATCGGCCAGCGCATCGGCCTTGGCGTGAAGTTCGATTAATGCCGCACGGCGTTTATGCTCGTCACCATTCGCCAGCGCCTCGCGCACATGATCGAGCAGCGCCTTCAACTTCGGGGCCTGTTCCTGCCAGGGCTGGCTGCCGAAAGTGGGGGCGAGATGCTGCGTGTCGAACAGCTCTAGCAGCGCGGCGGTCGCCCGCACGTCGCCTCCGGCCAGATCGCGCGCGGCATAATGCCAGGTGCGCTCGGCATCATAGCCCTTGTCGTTCCACCCGAAGGCCAGCACCCCCGTCACCGCGACGCGGCTGGGTGCTTCCTGGTTCATCGGGTTGGACAGGATGCCGGTCAGCTCGGACGACAGCCCGGCCTCGCGCTTGGCATAGGGGGCGAGCAGCAGCCGCCCGGCCGAACTGGCATAATCGTTGACCGGATAATTGTCCCAGAGCAGCGTCTTGCGACCGAACGCCTTGGTCGCGGCCTTGGCATCGGGAATGGAAATGGCGGGCGGCACGACGTCGGTGCCGGTCCACTGGACGACGATGCGCGGGTTCAGATTCGCCCGCAGCGCCGCCTTGTAGGGGCTTTCCTTCGCATCATAATATTCGGTCGGCACCATGATCAGCGGGCGCGAGGCGGGGTCCTGTTTCAGCAGGTCGACCTGGACGGCGTTCAGCAGCTTAGACTGGGCGACCCCCGCCGCTTGCGCGCCCGACGGGCCGAAGGCGGCCTTGTCCGCGTCACAATTCCACTTCTGATATTCGATATCGTCCAGCGCGACATAGAAGCTGTGAACGCCGATCCCGCGCAGCGCCGCGAACTTGCGCAGCAGCGCCTGTTCGTCCGCCGGGTCGGAGAAGCAGATGCTCGGCCCCGGCGAGATGGCATAGACGAAATCGACATGGTTGGCCTTGGCGCGCGCCGCCAGCGTTCCCAGCGCGCTCAGCGTCGCGGCGGGATAGGGATCGCGCCACTTGTCGCGGGCGAAGGGATCGTCCTTGGGGCTGTAGACATAGGTGTTGGCCTTCATCTGGCCGAGGAAATCCAGATGCCTGGTCCGGTCGGTCATCGACCAGGGCTTGCCGTAAAAGCCCTCGATCGTGCCGCGGATCGGCATGGCGGGATGATCGCGGATGGTCAGCGCGGGGATGGTCTGGCGGATGAGCAATTGGCGGAGGGTCTGGGCGGCGTGGAACAGTCCGTCCGCGTCATGCCCGGCCAGCGTGATGAGGCCGCCCTGACCGGAGGCGATGGCGGTCAGCGTATAGCCTTCGCGGGCGTCGTCGGGGCTGGCGTTGCTGCGCGATAGGGCGTCGCGGACCAAAGCGGCGCTGTCCGGGCCGATGACGACGGTCGGCCGGTCGAGCGTGGCGGGCAGGCGCTTGGCGGTCGCGATGTCAGTAATCCCGGCCTTGGCCAGCAGATCGCGGACCAGTGCGGCGGTCTCCGGCTCGGTGCCCGGCGCGACGATCAGCGTGGCGGCACGACCGAGCGGCACTTCGCCCGTGCCGAGCGTCATCGCGGCGGGGGCGGGGAAGATCGCGGGGAGGGTAACAGAGTTCGCCTGCGCCGCCGGGGTCAGCATCGCCAAGGCGATCGCCGCGCCCGTCCATCTATATACAGCCCGCGCCATCCTCAATCTCCGGTATTTAACTGGTATAGTCGAAGGCCAAGGGAATCCCTCACCCCAATGGTACTAAACCGGCCCCATCACTCGTGAAATTGCAGGCTCGCCAGCCGGGCATACAGCCCGCCGCCCGCGATCAGCTCGCCGTGACGCCCCTGTTCGACGATCCGCCCGCCATCCATCACCACGATCCGCTCGGCGGCACGCACGGTCGCCAGCCGATGTGCGATGACCAGGGTCGTGCGGTTCGCCATCAACCGCTCCAGCGCCTGCTGGACCAGCTGTTCGCTCTCGGCATCCAGCGCGCTCGTCGCTTCATCCAGCAGCAGGATCGGCGCATCGCGTAGCAGCGCACGGGCGATGGTGATCCGCTGGCGCTGCCCACCCGACAGGCGCGCGCCGCCTTCGCCCAGGAAGGTGTCCAGCCCCTGCGGCAGTGCGCGCAGGAACTCGGCGGCATTCGCGGCCTCGGCAGCGGCCCAGAGCTCGTCGTCGCTCGCCTCCCACCGGCCATAGCGCAGATTGTCGCGGGCCGAGGCGCCGAAGATCACCGTCTCCTGCGGCACCATCGCGATGCGCGCGCGGACCGCTGCCGGATCGGCGTCGCGCAAGGATACGCCGTCGAGCGAGATATTGCCGCCTTGCGGGTCGTAGAAACGCTCGGCGAGTTGGAACAGCGTCGACTTGCCTGCGCCTGATGGGCCGACCACCGCCACCGTCTCGCCAGGCCGGATGTCGAGCGTGAAGTCGTTCAGCGCGGCGACCTCGGGTCGGGTCGGATAGTGGAAGACGACATGGTCGAACCGCAGCGCGCCCATCGGAATGACCGGCAGGACGGCGGGGGCGGGGGGCGGCGCGATCTCCGGCTGTTCGGCCAGCAGTTCGGCCAGCCGCTGCGCCGCGCCCGACGCGCGCAATATGTCGCCCCACACCTCGGTCAGGGCCTGGAAAGACCCCGCGACCAGCATCCCCGTCACGACGAAGGCGGTCAGCGATCCCCCCGACAACCGCCCGCTGGCGACATCGGCCACGGCCTCCCACAGCAGCAGCGTCAGCCCGCCGAAGAACAGGCCGATGACCATCGCGGTCATCACCGCGCGCAGCAGGAAGCGTTTGCGCGATGTCGCGAAACCGTTGCTGACGGCCAGTTCGAACCGCTCGGCCTCGCGACGTTCCTGGCCGAAGGCCTGCACGACCTTCATCGCGCCCAGCGTCTCCACGGCGGTCGCGCCGATCTCGGCCAGCTTGTCCTGGCTGTCACGCGAATAGCTGCGCACCTTCTTGCCCAGCACCACGATGGGCAGGACGATCAGCGGGATGCAGACCAGCAGCGACAGGGTCAGCTTGGGCGACAGGGCGAACAGATAGATGGTGCCGCCGATCCCGATCACAGTATTGCGCAGCGCGATCGAGACGGTCGATCCGACGACCTGCTCGATGATCGCGGTGTCGGCGGTCAACCGGCTGGCGATCTCCGAGGGGCGGTTCTCCTCGAAATAGCGGGGCGCCAGGCGCAGGAGATTGGCCTGCACCGCGATGCGGATGTCCGCGACCGTCCGCTCGCCCAGCCACGACACGAAATAGAAGCGGAACGCCGTTGCGATCGCCAGCACCACGACGACCGCCAGCAGCCCTTGGAAATAGGGCGCGATATCGCCGGTGTCGGCAATGTTGCCGAAGCCGTGGTCGATCACCTTCTGGAAGGTGCGCGGGATGAACAGGGTCGCGAGCGCGGCAACCGCCAGCGAAACGGTGGCGGCGGCCAGATGCCCCGGATAGCGCAGCGTATAGCGCCAGACCATCTTCAGGTTGCTCAGGCGGCGGCTGGCCGGGACGGGGGACTCGGCGGATTTGCGGGACGCGGCGGATCTGGCCATGCCGGGGGCCTAGCAGCGTGGGCGCATCGGCTCAACGCCGGGCAGGGCTTGCTACGCATCGTTTGGGCGCTTTGGTGCGTTCAGCGCGTGTGGTGAAGATCATGAACCTGTCACGGGTTCGGCACTATGACCGATCGGCCATATTCTGGTCATCATGCGCAAACGGTTTCGTGATAGACAAACGCCAGTCACGGCTCCGTCCGGCGGAGCGCAGGGGAATCGACGATGTTGTACGACGCCTATGAAATGCAGCGCTCGATGCTGGCGGGCGCAAGCGCGCTGGCCAATTTCGGCGCGGGGCTGCTCCAGAACCCGGCCAATCCCTTCGCCTATATGGGCGGCGGCGCGATCATGGGATCGGCGCTGGAGGTGTTCGCCCATGCCGCCGCGCCGCGCGGCAAGCCCGCTTTCGGCCTGACCAAGACCGAGATCGACGGGCGCGAGGTGGCGGTCCATGAAGAGATCGTGCTGCGCAAGCCCTTCGGCCAGTTGAAGCGATTCCGCCGTGAGGGTGTCGAGGACAGCCCCAAGCTGCTGATCGTCGCGCCCATGTCGGGTCATTATGCCACGCTGCTGCGCGGCACGGTCCAGCGGATGCTGCCGACCTGCGAGGTCTACATTACCGACTGGCGCGACGCGAAGCTGGTGCCGCTGTCCGACGGGCGGTTCGATTTCGACGATTATGTCGATTACATCATCGACTTCCTGACCGAAATCGGGCCGGGCGCCCATGCGCTGGCAGTGTGCCAGCCCTCGGTGCCCTGTTACGTCGCGGCCTGCGTGATGAGCGCGGACAAGCATCCCTGCACCCCGCGCACGCTGACGCTGATGGGCGGGCCGGTCGATACGCGCGAAGCCCCGACCGCGGTCAATCTGCTGGCGACCGATCGCCCGCATGCCTGGTTCGAGCAGAATGCGATCGCCACCGTACCCATGACCTATCCGGGGGCCGGGCGGCGGGTCTATCCGGGCTTTCTGCAGCTGGCCGGGTTCATGTCGATGAACCTGGGCAACCACATGATTTCGCACTGGGAGATGTTCAAGCATCTGGTCCAGGGCGATGGCGAAAGCGCCGATTCCACCAAGCGATTCTATGACGAATATCGCGCGGTGTGCGACATGACCGCGGAATTCTATCTCCAGACCGTTGAGCTGGTGTTCCAGCGCCACGCCCTGCCCAAGGGCGAGATGCTGCATCATGGCAAACCTGTCGATCCGGGCGCGATCACCGATATCGGCCTGCTGGCGATCGAGGGCGAGCGGGACGATATTTCGGGCCTGGGCCAGACCCGCGCCGCGCTGACGCTGGCGACCCATCTGTCGGACGAAAAGAAGCGCTATTACATGGCCGAGAAGGTCGGCCATTACGGCATCTTCAACGGCTCCAAGTGGCGCAACCGCATCGCCCCGGTGGTGGAGGAGTGGATCAAGGCGAACGGTTGAGGGCCGGATAACCCCCAATCCCACCCTCCGTTCAGCCTGAGCGAAGTCGAAGGCCACGCGATAGCCTTTGCCCCGTGCGTGGCTGATGGTTTCCCTTGGCCTTCGACTTCGCTCAGGCTGAACGGCGTGAGGGGTAGAACGAAAAAACGCCCGGAAGCCTCGGCCTCCGGGCGTTTTACATTCCGGTAATCGCGATTTACGCGACCGAGCCGACCACCGCATGGCTGGACGACTCGTCCGAGCGGATCGTGCCGCCGAACAGCATCTTCACCCGGCCCGACAGCGAGATGTCGGTTTCCCACAGCTCGGCCGAGTTGATGTCGAAGCGCAGCAGCGTCAGGTTCGGGTCCGACTTGCCTTGCGGGAACCAGGCCTCGACCTGATTGCTCCACAGCTTGTCGATCTGCGCCGGGTCGTTGTCCTTCGACACATGGCCCGCCAGACAGGCGAAGAAGTCATGGCCCTTGCCGACGAACTGCGCCATCGCCTCGCCGCCACCCGCGATGCGGTTGTCGCGACCGGCGAAGAAGAACAGCGTGTTCGGCTGATCGTCATCGATTTGCGCGGTCATCGGCTCGGAATGCTGGCCATCGTTCAGGCCGATCATGACGAACGGGCTGCTCTTCAGCTTGTCGAGGAACTTGGCGGCGATTTCCTGGGGGCTGTCATCGGCCATCGTGGCTCTCCTTTCAGGGGTTTGGCGGGAGAACGATGCGAGGGCGGGGATGGTTGCGCGAGGAAATCCCACCAGAGGAAACGCCGCCTCATAACCTTCATGGCCTCGGCATCCGCCATTTAATCCAGGACGCGAACCAAAATGTCCGAAATAGCTGCAATGGATGTCCATACCATGCGCCCTCCTCAGGCCATTTCTCAGCCCTTGGCCGGTAAAGCCTCAAAACCGAGCTGCCGTCAGCAAAGGCACCGCCGCGTGATCATGATGCTGATAAGAATTGGACTTCAATTCGCGGACCCTCACATCGTATCAAACGATACCCAATCTCCCATTTTCCCGCTAAGCGCAGGTCCATCACAGCATAGCCATGCGACCCGCCAGCGCCCAACCGCGCGCCGGGCCGCTCGACCGGACGAAGACCTATGACCTCTGCCGTTACCGCCGACGCACGCAAGACCATGAAATCGCTGTATCGCGCGCCCGAACCCGATGTGCTGAAGCCGCTGCTCGACCGTGCCGCCGCGACGCCGGAAGCGCGCGAGCGGATCATGGGTCATGCCTCGGGCCTGCTCGCCGATCTGCGCGCGGCGCAGAATCGCGGCTGGGTGAACCAGTTCCTCCAGGAATATCGCCTCAACTCGTCGGAGGGCGTCGCGCTGCTGAGTCTCGCCGAGGCGTTTCTGCGTGTGCCCGATCCCGAAACCGCCGACCTGCTGATCGCCGACAAGCTGGGCGAGGCGGACTGGCGCGCGCATACCGGGCGCTCGGCGTCGAAGCTGGTCAACTCGGCCACCTGGGGGCTGGTCGTCGGCCGCGCGCTGGTGGGGGAAGGCGAGGCGGGGCCGCTCAAGCGGCTGTTGTCGCGCGCGGGCGAACCCTTCGTGCGCCAGGCAGTCGGCGCCGCGATGCGGATGATGGGCGAGATCTTCGTGATGGGCCGCACCATCGAGGAAGCGATGCGCCGCATGAAGAAGCCCGAGAACAAGGGCTTCACCGCCAGCTTCGACATGCTGGGCGAGGCGGCGCGGACGCATGAGGATGCCGAGCGCTATTTTCAGGCCTATGTTAAGGCGATCGACGCGGTCGGCTCCGACCCGGCGGCGGGGCATTCGATCTCGGTCAAGCTGTCGGCGCTCCACCCGCGCTACGAACTGCCGCGTGCCTATGAGTGCGTGCCCGCGCTGACCGACATGCTGGCGCAGCTGGCGCGGCAGGCGGCGGACAAGGGCATCGCGCTGACCGTCGACGCCGAGGAATCCGAGCGGCTGGAAATGAGCCTCGACATCATCGGCGGCGTGGCGGCGCTCCCGGCGCTGAAGGGCTGGGACGGGTTCGGCATGGCGGTGCAGGCCTATGGCAAGCGCGCCCGCGCGGTCATCGGCTGGGCCAATGGCCTCGACCGGATCATGAACGTGCGTCTGGTCAAGGGTGCGTACTGGGACAGCGAGATCAAGCGCACCCAGGTCGAGGGGCTGGGCGACTATCCGCTCTTCACCCGCAAGGCGGCGACCGACGTGTCCTATCTGGCGGTCGCCAAGGACATGCTGGCCGCCGAGAATATCCGCCCGGCTTTCGCCAGCCACAATGCGCTGACCGTCGCGACGATTTTGGAATGGGCGGGCAACAGCCACGACTTCGAGTTCCAGCGGCTGCACGGCATGGGCGACGGCCTGTACGAGCGGCTGGTGCGCGAGCATGGCCATAAGTGCCGCATCTATGCGCCGGTCGGCGGCCACCGCGACCTGCTGGCCTATCTGGTCCGCCGCCTGCTGGAGAATGGCGCGAATTCCAGCTTCGTCCACCAGCTCGCCGATGCGCGGCTGACCGAGGCGGAGATCCTCGCCGATCCGGTTGCCAAGATCGCGGCGGTCGGCGGCGCGCGCCACCCCAGCATCCCGCTGCCCATCGACCTGTTCGCGCCGGGGCATCGCAACTCGACCGGCATCGACCTCAGCGACATCGCGACGCTCGACGCGACGGTGAAGGCGGTCAACGCGCCTGCCGTGAAGCCGGTGGCCGCCACCGCCGATGTGGCCGCGCTGGTCGCGCGCGCCCATGCGGCTTTCCCCGCCTGGAACGCGACGCCGCTCGACACCCGTGCCGCCGTGCTGGAAAAGCTGGCCGACCTGCTGGAGCAGGACCGCGAGCGGCTGATGGCGATCCTGGTGCAGGAGGCGTTCAAGACCATCCCCGACGCGATCGGTGAGGTCCGCGAGGCCGCCGATTTCTGCCGCTATTATGCGCAGCAGGCGCGGGCGCGGCTCGGTTCGGTCGAGCTGCCGGGGCCGACGGGCGAGCGCAACACGCTGCATCTGGAAGGGCGCGGCGTCTGGGCGACGGTCGCACCGTGGAACTTCCCGCTGGCGATCTTCCTCGGCCAGACGGTCGCGGCGCTGGTCACGGGCAATACCGTCGTCGCCAAGCCCGCGCCGCAGACGCCCGCCATCGCCCAGGCGGCGGTCGAGCTGGCGTATCGCGCGGGGGTGCCGCGTGACGCGCTGCTGCTCGCGATCGGCGGGCCGGATGTCGGCCAGAAACTGACCGAGGATCACCGCATCGCGGGCGTCGCCTTCACCGGATCGACGGCCACCGCCAAGCGGATCGCGCGCACCCTGGTGGCGGATGACGACCGCCCGATCGTGCCGCTGATCGCCGAGACCGGCGGTATCAACGCGATGATCGTCGACTCGACCGCGCTGCCGGAGCAGGTGGTGGCGGACGTCATCACCTCGTCCTTCCGCTCGGCGGGGCAGCGTTGTTCGGCGTTGCGCCTGTTGGTGGTGCAGGCCGATGTCGCCGACAATGTCATCGCAATGCTGAAGGGCGCGATGGAGACGCTGGTGCTCGGTGCGACCGGCCATCCGGCGACTGATGTCGGCCCGGTGATCGACCAGGCCGCCTATGACAAGCTGATGGCCTATCGCGCGTCGATGGTGGCGCAGACGATCAAGACGCTCGATGCGCCCGCCGATGGCCTGTTCGTGCCGCCGACGCTGATCCGGCTCGACCGCGTGGAGGACCTGACCCAGGAATGGTTCGGCCCGATCCTGCACGTCGCCACCTGGGAAGCGGGCACGCTGTCCGAGACGATCGCGAAGGTGAACGCCAAGGGTTACGGCCTGACCATGGGCCTGCACAGCCGCATCGCCCGCGCCGGCGAAGTGATCGAGGCGGAAGCGGCGGTCGGCAACCTCTATATCAACCGCTCGATGATCGGCGCGGTGGTAGGCAGCCAGCCTTTCGGCGGCGAGGGCCTGTCGGGCACCGGGCCGAAGGCGGGCGGTCCGCATTACCTGTACCGCTTCTGCGCCGAGCGGGCGGTGTCGGTCGACACGACTTCGGCGGGCGGCAACGCCACGCTGTTGTCACTGGACGAAGGCGGGATCTGAGTCTTTCCTCCCCTTGCAGGGGAGGATTAGAGCATGATGACCTAGGATCGAACCAAGCCTAGCCCCTCCCCTGAAGGGGAGGGGTCGATCAAGCGGATGTCGTCATGCTCTAGCTGGCCTGATGCACCTCGACTGGCTGGATTTGGGGATAGGGCATGACCAGCGTCCCATCCGGCGCGGCGGTATAGGTCGTCTGGGTGGGGTAGGGGATGGAAATCCCCTCCGCCGCGAAACGCTTCATCAGCGTGACCAGCACCCGGTTGCGCGTGGCGTGCGCAGTCGGCCAGTCGTCGCCGGGCACGTCGAATTGCAGCACGAAGTCCAGGCTCGACGCGCCGAAGCTCTCGAAGCTGGCGCGGGCGACCTTGCTGCCCTCTCCCTCGACGATCTCGGTCAGCATCTGCGGCACCCGCGCGAGCGTCTCGGGCGGGGTTTCATAGGCGACGCCGATGGTCAGCGACAGGCGGACATGGTGACGCACCGTCTGGTTCTGGATTTCCTTGTCCAGCAGGTTGCGGTTCGAGATGATGCGGAGTTCGCCGGTAAAGGCGCGGATGCGGGTGGATTTCAGGCCGATCGCCTCGATGATCCCGGTCGTATTGTCATAGGCGATCTTGTCGCCGCGGCGGAACGGCCGGTCGAAGATGATGGCGAGCGCGGCGAACAGGTCGCCGAAAATACCCTGCGCGGCCAGGCCGATGGCGATGCCGCCGACGCCCAGACCCGCGACCAGGCCGGTGACGTTGACCCCCAGATTGTCGAGCACGACGACCAGCGCGACCGCGAACAGCACCGCCGTCACCAGCAGCCGGATCAGCCCCATGGCCGACAGCAGCGCCTCTCCCGAATAATGTTCCGACTGGGTGCGATGCTCGATCGCGCCCAGGATCAGCTCGCGCGCCCAGATCGCCGCCTGGAACGTGCTGGCGATGGTGAACAGGAAGCTGATCGTCCGGGCGACTTCGCCCGGCGCGCCCGCATAGCCGGACACCAGTTGGGCGGCGAGCGTGACGATGAAGAACAGATTCGTCCGCGCGATGGCATGGCCCAGGATCACGCCCCATCCGCCTGCGAAACCCGGACGGCCGCACAAGCGGTCGCCCAGCCTGCGGACCCAGAGCAGCGCCAGCACGATGACCGCGCCGAAGCCGATCGCGATCAGCACCTTCAGCCAGTAATGTTGCACCCACCAGGAGGTGGCGTCGATAATGCCGCCGACCTGGTCGGGAATGCGGGAGCCGTCGAAGATCGGCGCCTTGGGCGAGGATTTCGCCATGGGGACTCCTTGAACTTGAGAGGCGGTCAGGCCGCCTTGCTGGCCGGGGTTCCGGCCTCCAGAAATGCGATCAGCCCGCATTCGATGCGGGACAGTCCTGCGCGTGCACGCGGCAGGCGCAGGGTCTTGCGAAACGCCGCCTGCCCGTCCTTGACGAGCGCGATCAGCGAGGGGTGGACATAGGATTTGCGCGCGATGGCGGGCGTGTTGCCGAGCTTCTCGACCACCGGCTCCAGCATCGCCTTCAGGCTGAGGTCCGCTTCGGCCAGCGCCAGCGCCTCGAACGCGGCGACGCTGGCGGCCCAGGTGCGGAAATGCTTGGCGGTGAAGTCGCAGCCTGTGGCTTCGCGGATATAGGCGTTCACATCGGAAGACGTGACCGCATTGGCCGCGCCCTCGTCGTCGACCCAGGCGAAGAGATGCTGCTCGTCCAGATCCTGGCACCGCTTCACGAAGCTGGCGAGCGAACGGTCGGTCAGTGTCATGTCGCGCATCTTGCCCGACTTGCCCCGATAGCGCAGGCGCAGGGTCGTGCCCTTCACCTGGCCGTGCCGCTTGCGCAGGGTCGTCGCGCCGAAACTCTTGTTGGTCGCGGCATAGGCTTCGTTCCCGACACGGATATGGCCGTTGTCGAGCAGCCGCACGACGGCGGCGACCGCGCGCTCCTTGCACAGGCTGCGCTTCTTCAGGTCCGCCTCGACCCGCTTGCGCAAGGTGGGGAGCGCGTGGCCGAACGCGGCGCAGCGTTCATATTTGGCCGCTTCCTGCGCTTCGCGGAAATCGGCGTGATAGCGATATTGCTTGCGTCCCTTCTCGTCCCAGCCGACCGCCTGGATATGGCCATTGGCGCGCGGGCAGAACCAGGCATCTCTATATGCGGGTGGCAGGCCGATACGATTCAGCCGGTCGATCTCGTCCGTGTCGGTGATCCGCTCGCCCCTGGTGGTCCAATAAATCCATTTGCCCCGGACCTTGGTCCGGGTGATGCCGGGTTTGCTATCATCGCAATAGACTAGACGGGTGGCCATCGCTCTCTCTCGGGTCATCTTTGCAAATGCGCCGCCGGTCGCTTCGTTCCGGAACGGCCGATGCGGTCGCGGGTTCTGGAAGGGCCTTTCCCCCGAGGTATTTCCCGACAGGAGTTTTCCATCATGGCCGATCTTTCCCAGGCACGCGTCCTGATGCTCGCCGCCGACGGCTTCGAGACCGTCGAGCTTTTCGAACCGCGCAAGGCACTCGAGGCCGCAGGTGCCAAGGTGCAGCTCGCCTCGCTCAAGTCCGACCCGATCCAGGGCATGGAGGGCGATATCAACAAGGCCGAGACCGCGACCCCCGACCTGACCGTCGATGAGGTCGACACCGACGATTACGACGCGCTGGTCATCCCCGGCGGCACCTGCAACCCCGACAAGCTGCGCCTGAACGAGCGCGCGGTCGAGATCGTGACCGAGTTCATGGAGGACGACAAGATCGTCGCCGCCATCTGCCACGGTCCCTGGCTGCTGGCCGAGGCGGACGTGATCGACGGTCGCCGCCTGACCAGCTACCCCTCGATCCGCACCGACCTGTCCAATGCGGGCGCGGATGTGGTGGACGAGGAGGTCGTGGTCGATGGCAACCTGATCACCAGCCGCAAGCCCGACGACATCCCCGCCTTCAACCGGGCGATCCTGACCGCGCTGGAAGAGGAACTGGCCGACGAGGACGAGACCGAAGAGGCCTAAACCTTTATCCCGTCACGGGACGCTCACGGGCGTCGCATCCTGTGCCCATGCGTGGCAGGATGCGGCGTCCGTTCTTTTTTTCCAGGATGACCCCATGCGTCTGGTTCCGCTCCTACTTCTCGGCATGACGTCGGCGGCCGCCCTCGCGCAGGGAAGCGCCCAGCCCTTCATGGTCGGGGGACGCGGCTTTGCCACGCTGCAGGCGGCGGTCACCGCGATCGGCGATGGCGAGGGGACGATCCGCATCGCGCCGGGCACCTACCGCGAATGCGCGATCCAGGGGGCGGGGCGGATTGCGTACGTCGCGACCGAGCCGGGCAAGGTCATCTTCACCCGCATCGCCTGCGAGGGGAAGGCGGCGCTGGTCCTGCGGGGGCGCGGCGCCTCGGTCCAGGGCATTGTCTTCAGCCATATCGAGGTCGGCGACGGCAATGGCGCGGGCATCCGCATCGAAAAGGGGCCGCTGGCGGTCAGCAACGCGATGTTCCTCGACAGCCAGTCGGGCATCCTGTCGGCCGAGGACCCCAATGGCACCGTCACCGTCGACCATTCGACCTTTTCAGGGCTCGGCCACGACCCGACCGGCAATGGCGCGCACGGCATCTATATGGGGCGCTACAAGTCCTTACGCGTAACAAATTGCCGTTTCGAGCATGGGCAGGGCGGCCATTACGTCAAGACCCGCGCACCCTATGTCGAGGTGCTGGACAGCAGTTTCGACGACAGCAAGGGCCACGCGACCAACTATATGATCGACCTGTCCAACGGTGCGAAGGGCCGGATCGCGGGCAACGAGTTCGTTTTCGGCCGCGACAAGGACAACCACTCGACGCTGATCACCGTCGCGCCGGAGGGGGCCAAGAACGACTCGTCGGGCCTGATGGTCGAGAACAACCGCGCCCGCCTGGCGCCCGGCGTCGATTTCAAGCCGGTCTTTGTCGGCAACTGGTCGGGCGAGCCGCTGGTGATCCGGGGCAATATCCTGGGTGCGGGAATCACGCCGACCGCGCGGCGGTTTTGAGCGGGCTGAGTTTGGACGGCGAGCGACGACCGGGCACCTGTTTGACCCGATCCTCGCGGGACTTGCGGGTCAGATAGGTATCCAGCCCGATCTGCGCGGCGATCAGCTGATAGAGGAAGGGGTTGTACGCGATTCCAACAAAGGCCGCGCCGAGCAGATAGATCATATGCCCGTGCTGGAGCGCACCCGCCAGCTGGCCGCCCCAGTGCAGCGGATCGTCGGCCTGACGATACCGCCGTCGCAGCGCCTCCATCCGCAACAGTCCCGCGATGTTGATGCCCAGCCACAGGAACAGCCCCGGCCAGCCCTGTTCACCCAGCATCTCGAAATAGCTGGAGTGATAGGCGCGGGCGCGGTCGGTGGTGACCTTTCGCTCGACTTTTTTGTCGTGCGCGGATCCCTCGACCACGGTCAGGTCGTAGCGGAAGCTGTTCTGAAGATAGGCGTCGAACCCGCCGCCGAACGGGTTGGAGGCGGCATAGCCCAGCGTCCATTTCCACACCGCCAGCCGGGTCGAGGCGGATTCGTCCCCCTGATAGCTGCGGATCGTGTTCATCCGCTCGGTATAGGAAGAGGGAAGCAGCGGCACGACCGCCATGCCCGCCACCGCCAGCATGCCGATATAGAGCAGCCGCCGCTTCACATCGCGCAGCATCAGGATGGCGAGCAGCCCGATGCACAACAGCCCCGTCCGCGCCGAGGTGCCGACCGGGATCAGCAGGCAGGCAAAGATCAGCCCGATGCCGAACGCCCGCACCCGCCAGTCGGGCGGATAAACCGTGCCGTAGCGCATGAACCACAGGATGATCGGGATGACCGCGATCGCCGCGGTCGAGATGATGCTCCCTTCGTACAGCCCGGCATTGTTGCTGACCATCAGGTTCAGCTCGCCGTAACCGCCGCCGGAAAACAGCGTCTTGATCCCGCCGACGATCACGATCGACGCGACCGACAGCATCATGAACAGCAGCAGCGCCTCGATCCTGAGCCGGGTGCGCAGGGTCAGCGGCAGGAAGATGGCAAAGGCCAGCGCCTTCCACACCCAGTCCCATTTCTCCCTCGCCTCGGTGGGGAAGTCGGCGCCGAAAAAGGTGGTCATCGCGCAATAGGCCAGCAGCAGCAGGATCGCGCCCTGCCGCACGGTGAACCGGCTGTCGCGCTTGTCATCGAACAAGGCCCAGCCGCCGACCGCCGCGATGACCGCCATCAGCGAGATGGGCACGGTGTTGAGCAGATAATAGGTCAGCCGCTGGGGCGAGACGATGTCGATATAGATATAGGCCAGCACCATCAGGAACGGCCGCCGCAGCCCCAGCGCGAAGAGGCTGAACAGAAATCCGATCAGGAACAGGTCACGCATTGTCGAGACGCCGCTTGGTCGTGGGCTTCCGGCCATGCCGGCTCGCGGCGGGGCCGATATCGCCCTCCTGGTCCAGGTCGCGCCGTCCGACCAGCCGCCATGCCGCGACCAGCATCAGGCCATGGGTGAGGAGAAGGGCAAAGCTGTCGATCATCGCCCGTGTCCTCAAACCCTTAACGCCACTACCGCGACCTGCTTATAAACCGGCGGTTGACGCGGCGTTAAGGGCTGGCATGACAGGTCGTAAGCTGATGCGTATCCTGCATATCCTAGACCATGGGCTGCCGCTGCAAAGCGGCTATACCTTTCGCACCCGCGCCATCCTGAAGGCGCAGGAGGGGGCGGGGCATGACGTCGCGGCGGTAACGGGTGTTCGGCAGGGAGGGCGACAGGGGGCAGGGGATGCCGCCGTCGAAACGCTCGACGGCCTGACCTTCTATCGAACGCCGGTCGCGATGCGCGGGGGACTGGTCGGCGAGGCCGCCGGGCTGGCTGCGCATATCCGGGCGATCGACCGGGCGGTGACGGCCTTCAAGCCCGATATCCTTCATGCCCATTCGCCCGTGCTCGATGCGCTGGCCGGGCTTGCCGTTGCCCGGCGGCGGCGCTTGCCGCTGGTCTATGAGATTCGCGCCTTTTGGGAGGATGCCGCGGTCGGCAACGGCACGGGGACGGCAGGCAGCACCCGCTACCGTGTGACCCGCGCGCTGGAAAGCTGGGCCTGTCGGCGGGCCGATGCGATCGCGGTGATCTGCGAAGGGTTGCGCGGCGACCTGATCGCGCGCGGGCTGCCGCAGGACAAGATCATCGTGTCTCCCAATGGCGTAGACCTGGGGCTGTTCGGCCAGCCGCTCGCCCGCGATGCCGTGCTGGCCGAGGAACTGGGCCTTGCCGATGCCGAGGTGATCGGCTTCATCGGCAGTTTCTATGATTATGAAGGGCTGGACGACCTGATCGCCGCGATGCCGCGACTGGTGGCGGCGCGACCCAAGGCGCGGCTGCTGCTGGTCGGCGGCGGGCCGATGGAGACGGCGCTGCGCGCCCAGGCGGACAGCTCGCCGGTGGCGGCGGCGATCCGCTTTGTCGGACGGGTGCCGCACCAGCAGGTCGAGCGTTATTACAGCATGGTCGATATCCTCGCCTATCCGCGCAAGAAGATGCGACTGACCGATCTCGTCACACCACTGAAACCGCTGGAGGCGATGGCGCAGGGCAAGCTGGTCGCCGCGTCCGATGTCGGCGGGCATCGCGAGCTGATCGAGGACGGGCGGACCGGCACCCTGTTCGCACCCGACGACCCGACCGCGATCGCCGATGCGCTGGCCGCCCTGCTGGCCGATCGTGGCGGTTGGGACGCGCGACGGGCGGCGGGCCGGGATTTTGTTGAAAGGGAACGGAATTGGGCGTCGAACATCCGGCGTTACGAACCTGTTTACCACCGATTGCTAAACGGGGCGAAGATATAGACCCATGACCTTCACCGCCATGCCCCCTCAACGACGCTTCGGACCTGCCTGGATCGGCGGGGCCGTCGGGCTGTTTTTTGCGCTTCTGGCAATGATCGCGCCCGAATGGCGGCTCAATTCGCTGGTCGCGGGCTTGAGCCTGGGCGATATCCTTGCCGCCGCCCGTCCGCCGCTGGGTATGAAGGCGCGTATCTTGCTTGCGCTGGTCGCAGGGCTGGGGGCAGGGTCGGTGACCTGGGCGACCGCGTATCTGCTCTGGGGGCCGGGCGGTCTGCTCGCCCGGCGTGCCAGGCGCGTGCCTGAAGACGACGAGGATTATGTGCCGGTGGTCCGCCGCTCGGATCGACACCCGGATGCGCCGCCACGCCGCCCGCTCAACGCCGCCGAACTGGGCGCGCCGCCGCCGCCGGTCGAGGACGATACGGTCGAGCGCACGCTGCCTGCCGATCTCGACCAGCCGCTTTCGGCCTATGACCCGGATGCGATCCTGTCGACGCCACGCGAGCCCATGCGTCAGGCTCCGTCCGAACCGATGCCGATCCCGCCCATGCGCGAGCCTGCGCCCGAGATACAGGGAGCCGCCCTGCCGCTGCCCGATCGACAGGATGAGTCGATCGAGACGCTGCTCGACCGGCTGGAACGTGAGACGGCGCTGCGCAAGCTGAAGCGGGCGGATTGATCCCATTCCTCTCGTGTAAGAGGCGTTGCTGCAAAACCTGTGACATGATGCCCGCCGTTGCCGGGGAAGAGCCCGGAACTTCGTTCGCGCGAAGCCGCGATGACGCGAAGAAGGATGGTTCACGCGGAGACGCGGAGACGCGGAGAATTCGCCCTTGCCGCGCCAGCGGCCCTCTATTCTCGAGCTGTCGATGATCTGTGCGCGCTGCCGCGCGGCCTGTCTCTCCGCGCCTCCGCGTCTCCGCGCGAACAACTCTTTTTTCCCTTCGCGCCATCGCGGCTTCGCGTGACACAAAAAGGCCCGCCCGGATCGCTCCGGACGGGCCTCTTCGCGTCTCTAGCGGGTGTTACGCCGCCAGGTTGCGCAGCACATACTGCAGGATGCCGCCGTTCAGGAAATATTCCAGCTCGTTGACGGTATCGATGCGGCACTTGGTCAGGAAGGTCTCGGTCGAGCCGTCCTTGCGGGCGAGGATCACCTCGACATCCTGACGCGGGCGCAGACCGGCCACGCCCTGGATGGTGAAGCTCTCGCTGCCGTCCAGCTTCAGCGTCTCGCGGGTCACGCCCTCGGCGAACTGCAGCGGCAGGACGCCCATGCCGACCAGGTTCGAGCGGTGGATACGCTCGAAGCTCTCGGTGATGACCGCACGCACGCCGAGCAGGTTGGTGCCCTTCGCCGCCCAGTCGCGCGACGATCCGGTGCCATATTCCTTGCCCGCGACGATGACGAGCGGCGTGCCATCGGCCTTGTGACGCATCGCGGCGTCATAGATCGGCATCACTTCGCCGTCATACTTCGTCATGCCGCCTTCGACACCCGGCACCATCTCGTTCTTGATGCGGATATTGGCGAAGGTGCCGCGCATCATCACGTCATGGTTGCCGCGACGCGCGCCGTAGGAGTTGAAGTCCTTCTTGGCGACCTGATGCTCCTGCAGGAAGGTGCCTGCGGGGCTGTCGGCCTTGATCGAACCGGCCGGGCTGATGTGGTCGGTGGTGATCGAGTCGCCCAGGATGGCGAGCGGCTTGGCCTCGATGATGTCGGTGACGGGCTTCGGCGTCATCTCCATGCCCTCGAAATAGGGCGGGTTGGCGACATAGGTCGAAGCGGCGGGCCAGGCATAGGTGTCCGAGCCGGTGACTTCGATCGCCGACCACTTGGCGTCGCCCGCATAGACGTTGCCGTAGCGCGAACGGAACATCTCGTCGTCGATGTTCGCATCCATCAGGGTGCGGACTTCCTCGTTCGTCGGCCAGATGTCCTTCAGATAGACGTCCTGGCCGTCCTTGCCCTGGCCGATCGGCGTCTCACGCATGTCCTGCGTGACGGTGCCCTTCAGCGCATAGGCGACGACCAGCGGCGGGCTGGCGAGGAAGTTGGCGCGCACGTCGGGCGACACGCGGCCTTCGAAGTTGCGGTTGCCCGACAGGACCGAAGCGGCGACGATGTCGTTGCCGTTGATCGCCTTCGAGATCGGCTCGGCGAGCGGACCCGAATTGCCGATGCAGGTGGTGCAGCCATAGCCGACCAAGTTGAAGCCGATCGCGTCGAGATCGGCGGTCAGGCCCGCCTTGTCGAGATAGTCGGTGACGACTTGGCTGCCGGGGGCGAGCGAGGTCTTGACCCAGGGCTTGGGCTTCAGGCCCAGTGCGTTCGCCTTGCGCGCGACCAGACCGGCGGCGACCAGCACGCTCGGGTTCGAGGTGTTGGTGCAGCTTGTGATCGCGGCGATCACCACGTCGCCGTCGCCGATGTCATGGCCACGGTCATCGACCGCGACGCGCGCGGGGGCGTCCTTCTTGTACACCTTGGCGAGGTCGGCGTTGAACACGTCGTCCACCTCGGTGAGGACGACCTTGTCCTGCGGACGCTTCGGACCCGCCAGCGACGGCACGACCGTTGACATGTCGAGTTCCAGCGTGTCGGTGAAGACGGGGTCGGCGGCATCGTCATGACGCCAGAAGCCGTTGGCCTTGGCATAGGCCTCGACCAACGCGACATTCTCGTCCGAACGCGCAGTCAGGCGCATATAGTCGAGCGTCTTGTCGTCGATCGGGAAGAAGCCGCAGGTCGCGCCATATTCGGGCGCCATGTTGGCGATCGTCGCACGGTCGGCGAGCGTCATCGACGACAGGCCGGGGCCGTAGAACTCGACGAAGCGACCGACCACGCCCTTGGCGCGCAGCATCTGGGTGATGGTCAGCACCAGGTCGGTGGCGGTGATGCCTTCCTGCAGCTTGCCGGTCAGCTTGAAGCCGACGACTTCGGGGATCAGCATCGACACGGGCTGGCCCAGCATCGCGGCTTCCGCCTCGATCCCGCCGACGCCCCAGCCGAGCACGCCCAGGCCGTTGATCATCGTGGTGTGGCTGTCGGTGCCGACCAGCGTGTCGGGGTATGCGATGGTCGCGCCACCCTTGGCATGCTCGCCGCTTTCGGTCGACGACCAGATGGCCTGGCCAATATATTCCAGGTTCACCTGGTGGCAGATGCCGGTGCCCGGCGGAACGACCGAAAAATTGTCGAGCGCCTTCGATCCCCACTTCAGGAACTCATAGCGTTCCATGTTGCGCTGATATTCGAGGTCGACATTGTCCTCGAACGCCTGGGGCGTGCCGAACTCGTCGACCATGACCGAGTGGTCGATGACGAGGTGAACGGGGACCTGCGGATTGATCTTGGCCGCATCGCCGCCCAGCTTGGTGATCGCGTCGCGCATCGCGGCGAGGTCGACCACGCACGGCACGCCGGTGAAGTCCTGCATCAGCACGCGGGCCGGGCGATACTGGATCTCGCGGTCCGAACGCTGCGTCTTCTGCCAGTCGACGATCGCCTGGATATCCTCGCGCGTGACGGTCTTGCCGTCCTCGAAACGCAGCAGATTCTCCAGCAGCACCTTCATCGAGAAGGGCAGGCGGCTGATGTCGCCGAGCTGCTCGGAAGCCTTGGCGAGGCTGTAATAATCATAGCTCTTGCCGTCGACGTCGAGGGTCGAGCGGGTGTTCAGGCTGTCCTGGCCTATCGCAGTCATGGGCGTCCCTTCATGGTCGAGCCGGGCACGCCCAGTGGGACACGGCAGCATGCAGCCGCGAGCGGGCGCGCCGGGGAAATCTCCGGTTGACGCAAGGGGCCTTAGCAAGGGGTTGCCCGACAGGGAAGGGTGCAGCGCAGTGAAAGCCATTCGCAACTTCGGGCCGGTCCCGATCCACCACGCCGCCCGGGGCGGAGCGCGGCGGGCGGCTGGTCGCACGCGTTGAAAATGCGTGGAACAGCCATGGTCGATAGCGGGTTCAGATGATCATGAATGGAGTTCGGACCATGCGTGCCCTGAAGAATGAACGGTCGGCCATCTTATATGCCCCTTCGGGGCGGACGGGATCGGCGGACGGGCGTGCGTTCGCCGAGCCGCGCTGGCGGTGGCGGATATGACCGCCCATCCACCGCGCAAGGACGCTCGCCGTCCCGATCCGATCGTGGCGGTCGGCCTGTTGACCCAGCGTGACCTGGACGTGCTGGGTTCGGGATTCCGCCGTTCTTTTCCCGTGCATGAGGACACGGCGTTCGACGACCTGCTCCAGGCGCTCGATTCGATCGAAGCGATTCACGTGCCGCCCCGGAAGGACTGACCAGCCTGGATGAAATGCAGAGTGCGGTTAACCCTGATTATTAATGGCTCAAAGCCCCCGCATCGGAGACGGAACGGCTTGGCGAGCCGCTGTCCATCCGGCTAGGGCAGGCGTGATGGCTGGACCGATATCCGGCGCGACCGGAAAATGAGATGACGCCCGAACGCTTCGCCCTGCTTACCCGCCGCCATCGCGAATGTCTTCGCGGGGTCAAGGCGCTCAAGGGCTCGAAGGAAATCGCCACCGAACTCGGCTTGGGAAAGTCGACCGTCGACAGCTATCTGGCCGAGGCGGTGCGGCTGCTCGGCGCGCGCAACCGGCGCGAAGCGGCGATGGCGCTGGCCGATCACGAGGCCCAGGCGGACATTCAGTCGATCGGCCAAGTTATTGAAGAACAAGTAGAAGCTACCCCGCATAAAATCATACCCGATTCTACGGGGCTGGTTCCCGAGCCGCCGCCCGTGCCACTTCCGATGGCACCGGATGGGAGTACGGTCGGCGGGGCGGTGCAGGACGGCCATGTCCACGCATCGCCCCGCTTGTCTCTCCCCGTCCGGCGGCAAGGGCAGACACGCAACGACATGAGCATGGCCGAAAGGCTGCTCTGGGTTCCCACGATCGCCGTCGCACTCGCCATCGGCTTCGGCATGCTGGCGACGGGACTCGACGTGATGACCCGGGTGATCGGACGTTTGACGCACCTTGCCGGATGACCATCCTCCATGCCGCCCGGCGCGCATGGATGAAAAATCAGGGGGCACAGGCGATGACGACGGAACATGAAGCGGCTCTTCAGGTGACCAAGCTCCTGTGGAAGCTGGAAAACGAACTCGACACGGCATTCGCCACGGCGGGCGAACTGGCGATGGCGCTGCCTCGGGCGCGGGCAGAAGCGCGGCTGTCCGCGGTGGTCGGCCAGCATGCGTTCGAGATGCTGGGCCAGGCGATGATGGCGATCGGCCAGGCGCGCGGCCATGCGGTGCAGAGCCACCGGATCCTGGAAAAGGTCGGCCAGACCATCGGTTTCGATGCGGACGAATATGGCGACAACCGTCCCAAGCCGCCCCAGACGACGGGTATCGTCGAGGCCCTGCCGCTGCGCGCGGCCGCCTGATCCCGGCGCGACGCGGCGTGTCTTTCTCCCATCCTGGCCAGCGGGGCACGCCGTGACGCACATCTATGTCTTCAACATCCTTCAGGGGCTGGTCTGCCTCTATGCGCTGGCGCTGGGCGGCTGGCCGGAGCGGGCGACGGCGGTCATCCTGCTCTGCGCCTCGGTGGCGACAATCGTGCTGCCGTTCGATCCCTCCACCAGTTTCCGCAGCGTCGAGACGCTGGAACTCGTCATCGACGTGGCGCTGATGGGCGGGTTGATGGCGGTCGCGCTGCTCGCCAATCGCTTCTGGCCGCTCTGGCTGGCCGCGCTGCATCTGCTGGCGGTCGGGATTCACGGGGTCAAGGGGTTCGACACCGCGCTGATGCCATGGATGTATGCCCAGGCGGGTGGCAAGCTGGCCTATCCCATGCTGCTGCTGCTGGCGGCCGGGGTGCTGCGGCACCGGATCAGGCTGGCGCGATACGGCACGGACCCCGACTGGTCGCTGCCATGGCGGGGTATCCGATGAACGGCGATCTGCGACTGCTGCACTGGCCCGCCGAGGACCGGGCGAGCTTCGGGCGCTTCGCGGCCGTGATGGCGGATGTGCAGGCGCGCATCCAGGCCATTTCGGGCGATGCGAGCGGCGTCCCCGTGCCGCGTCCGCCGCGCGTGGCGACGCCGCGCGAATGCGCCGCGATGATCCTGAAGCACCATCAGGAGGTTCGCGCGATCGCCGGGGGCGACGCCGACATGTTCGGCGATCCGGCATGGGAGATCGCGCTCGCCGTCTTTCACGCCGAGGGGCAGGAGAATGACGCCGCGCTGCTGGAGATGGCCGGGCTGTCGCCGAGCGGCCAGGTCGGTGGACGCTGGATCAAGCTGTTGCTGGCGCGCGGGTGGGTCGAACGGCGTGACGACGGCCATCTGCATGCGACGGAGAAGATGATCACGATCCTGAACGGGTATTTCACGCGCCTTTGAGTCACGTTCGGACCGGATCGTGAACTTTGCGGACACGGCGGTAACGCCGTGCAACTCCTGAACCCTCCGAGGGTTCAACCGATACGGGCATAACCATAGGAGAAGACGGACATGGCCGAGGATATCGGAACAGGCGGCGGCGCGGGCGCGATCGGTGGCGATATGGGCGCGGGCGCCTTCACCGACCGGATGAAGGGCGCGGGCGAGGCGATGCAGGCCTCGGGCCAGAAGATGGCCGAGGGCGGTTCGCAGGTCACGCTCAAGATGCTGGAACAGGCCGAGACCAACACGCGCGAAGCCTTCGCTGCGATGCGCTCGGCCGCGTCGGCCAAGGATCTGGGCGATGTGATGCGCATCCAGACCGAGTTCCTGCGCGAGCAGGGCAACCGCTCCATGTCGCAGGCGCGCGAGATCGGCGAGATGATCGTGCAATTCGGTCGCGACGCGGTCGGCGCTGTTCGTCCGAAGCAGGATTAAACGCGAAGCCTCTCATCCTTCCGACCCTCCCTCAAGTAGGTCGGAAAGGTGAGGGTAGCCCTGTCGCCTAATTGCCGGGGCCGAGCGCCACCGGTCCATTGGCGGTCGCTTCCAGCAGCGAGTCCCCGCCGAGTACCCGATAGAGCGTCACCCGGTTGCTCGCCGCCGTCAGCTGCGTCGCGACCACCGTCCGCTGCGCCGAATAGAGCGATCGCTGCGCATCCAGCGTGTTCAGGAACGGCGTCACCCCGCCGCGATAGCTCGCCTCGGTCAGGCGATAGGTGTCGCTCGCGGCGTTCAGGAAGCGGCGATTGGCGCCCAGCTGGTCGTCGATCGTGCCCTGCCGCGCGAGGGCGTCAGCGGTTTCCTGGAAAGCGGTCTGGATCGCCTTTTCATAGGTTGCGAGCGCCGCGTCGCGCTGGGCCTGCGAATATTGGACGTTGGCGATTCCCGCTCCCGCCTGGAAGATCGGGTAGCTGACCGAGGGGGCGACCGAATAGTTGAAGCTGCCGCCCGAGAAGAGCGAGGTCAGCGCGGTGCTGGCGAAGCCGACCAGTCCGGTCAGCGAGATGCGCGGGAACAGCGCCGCCCGCGCCGCGCCGATCTGGCCATTGGAGGCGCGCAGCAGATATTCGGCCTGCACCACGTCCGGACGACGCAGCAGGATGCCCGAATCCAGCCCGGCTGGCAGCGTCGCGACGGTCGGGGCGGCTTCCTCGATCGAGCGGGGGAGGAGCGCCGTGTCGATCGGCGCGCCGACCAGCAGTTGCAGCGCGTTGACGTCCTGCGCCACGGCGGTCTTCTGGAGCGCCAGGTCTGCCTGCGCCGTCGCCAGCACCTGTTCGGCCTGACGCAAGTCGGTACGCGGCGAGATGCCGCCCTGGAGCCGGGCGCGGGTCAGCGTGACGCTGCGCTCGGCACTGGCTGCGGTCTGCTGCGCGATGGCGAGCAGGCTCTGGTCCGCACCGTAATTCAGCCAGGCATCGGCGATGTCACCGACCAGCGCCAGCCGAGTCGCGCGCGCCGCCGCCTCGGTCGCGAAGTAACGGTCGAGCGCCGCGCCCGTCAGCGAACGGATGCGGCCGAACAGATCGAGTTCGAAGGCGGTCGTACCGAGATTGACCGACCAGGCGCTGCCCGATCCATTGGCGCCGGTCACGACCGTGCCGCCGGTCCCGCCCGTGCCGTTTCCGACACCCCCGGTGCCGGTTCCCGTGCCGCTTCCCGTCCCCGTGCCGCCGGTGCCCGTACCGCCACCGATCGCCTGCGAACCCGCACCGCTCGATCCCCGTTCGGTATAGCTGTAGCGGCCGGTCGCATCGACCTGAGGGAACAGGCTGCCGCGCTGGATCCGATATTGTGCGCGGGTGGAGGCGATGTTCGCCGCCGCCACGCGCAGGTCGCGATTGTTGGCCAGCGCCTGGGTGATCAATTGTTGCAACCGCGCGTCACGGAAGATGTCGCTGTAGCGCACCGTGGGCAGGGCGGCCTCCGACTGGCGGAGATAGGCGTCGCCGACCGGCCAGGAGGGCGGCACCGGCGTCGCGGGCCGCTCATATTTCGGGGCCAGCGAGCAGCCCGACAGCGCGGTGGCGGTCAGCAGCAGAGCAGGCAGGGGGGACAGGATACGCATCAGGCCTTCTCCGCTCCGCCTTCGGGGGCGGGGCGATGCCCCGCGCCATGTTCGCTCATCGGCTTGCCCCGCAGTCGCGCCAGGCCGTTGCGGACCGAACGGCGGACCAGCACGAAGAACAGCGGGATATAGAAGATCGCGAGCACCGTCGCGGTCAGCATCCCCCCGATCACGGCGGTGCCGATGGCGATACGGCTGTTCGCGCCCGCGCCGGTCGAGATGGCGAGCGGCAGCACGCCGAAGATGAAGGCGAAGCTGGTCATCAGGATCGGCCGCAGACGGATCTTGGCGGCCTCCAGCGCGGCGTCGATCACGCGCTTGCCCTGTTTCTCCGCCTGTTCGGCGAACTCGATCATCAGGATCGCATTCTTCGCCGCCAGCCCCATGGTCGTCAGCAGGCCGATCTGGAGATAGACGTCGTTGGTCAGCCCGCGCAGCGTGACGAAGGCGACCGCGCCGATCAGGCCCAACGGAATGACCAGCAGCACCGCGAACGGGATCGACCAGCTTTCATAGAGCGCGGCGAGGCACAGGAAGACGACCAGGATCGACAGGCCGTACAGGATCGGCGCCTGTCCGCCCGACAGCCGTTCCTGATAGGACAGGCCTGCCCAGGCGATCGAGGTGCCGGGGATTTCCGCCGCCAGCTCGGTCATTCGCTTCATCGCGTCGCCAGAACTGTAGCCGGGCGCGGCCGATCCTTGGAATTCATAGGAGGGGATGCCGTTGAACCGCGACAGGGTGGTCGGCGCGACGCCCCAGTTGATCGTCGAGAAGGACGAGAAGGGGGCCATCTGGCCGCTCGACCCGCGCACGAACCATTGCTTCAGGTCCTCGGGTTCGGAGCGATAGGGCGCATCGCCCTGGACGAAGACGCGCTTCACACGGCCGCGATCGATGAAATCGTTCACATATTGCCCGCCCCAGGCGGTCGACAGGGTCGAGTTCACCTGCTGCTGCGTCAGGCCCAGCGTGGACAGCTTCTGCTGGTCCAGATCGACACGCAGCGTGGCGATGTCGGGAAGCTCGGTCAGGCGGACCGAGGCCAGGATCGGGTCGGCATTGGCCTTGGCGAGCAGCTGGTCGCGCACCGCCTCGAACTTGTCCAGCGGCATGCCGGAGATATTCTGAAGCTCCATGGTGAAGCCGTCCGACTGGCCGAGACCGCGGATGGCGGGGGGCACGAGCGCGAAGACCTGCGCATCGCGAAGCCCGCGGAACGCGGCGGAGGCGCGGCCGGTAATGGCGTCGGCGCTGTTCTCCTTGCCCTTGCGGTCGGCCCAGTCGACGAAGTTGATGAAGCCTTGGCCGGTGTTCTGGCCGCTGGTGCCGCCACCGCCGCCGCCCGAAACCGAGAACAGGACCTTGACGTTCTTGCCCTCATGCTGGGCGAAATATTGCTCGACCTGCCGCTGCACTTCCATGGTGCGGCCCTGGGTCGCACCGGCGGGCAGGCGGAACTGGACGATGGCCGATCCCTGGTCCTCGGTCGGCAGGAAGCCGGTCGGCAGGCGCAGGAACAGCACCGCCAGCAGTGCGACGACGCCCGCATAGATCAGCAGGAACAGCCATTTGCGGTCGACGACGGTGCGCACGCCCGAGACATATTTGCCGACCATCCAGTCGAAGCGGGTGTTGAACCCGTCCTTCGCCCGCTGGAGGACATGCGCCACGCGGGGCGCCTTGCGCTCCAGCCATGCGCCGTCCTCATGCTCCTTGGCCTTTTGCTTCAGCAGGCTGGCGGTCAGGGCTGGCGACAGGATGATCGCGACCGCGACCGACAGGATCATCGCCGAGACGATGGTGATCGAGAACTGGCGATAGATGACGCCGGTCGACCCGCCGAAGAACGCCATCGGCAGGAACACCGCCGACAGGACGAGCGCGATGGCGACGAGCGCGACCGTGATCTCGTTCATCGACTCGATCGTCGCCTCGCGCGGGGTCATGTCGGGATTTTCCTCGAGCAGGCGCTCGACATTCTCCACGACCACGATCGCATCGTCGACCAGCAGGCCGATCGCCAGCACCAGCCCGAACAGGGTCAGCGTGTTGATCGAGAACCCCGCCAGATAGAAGATGGCGAAGGTGCCCAGCAGCACGACCGGCACCGCGATCGTCGGGATCAGCGTCGCCCGCCAGCTTTGCAGGAAGACGAACATGACGATGACGACGAGGATGATCGCCTCGACCAGCGTCTTGACCACCTCGTCGATCGACAGCTTGATGAAGGCGGTCGTGTCGTTGGCGTAGGCGATCTTCAATCCTTGCGGGAAGCCCTTGGCGACGCGGGTGATCTCGGCCTTGACCAGTTCGGCGGTCTTCAGCGCGTCGGCGCCCGGCGCCATCAGGACGGCGATACCGGCACCCGGATGCTGGTTGATCCGGCTGACCGCGGCATAGCTTTCCGCGCCCAGCTCGATCCGCGCCACGTCGGACAGCTTGACGGTCGCGCCGTTGTTCAGCGTCTTGACGATGATCTCGCGGAACTGCTCGGGCGTCTGGAGCCGCGACTGCGAGGTCACGGTGGCGTTCAGCATCTGCGTCGTTGCCGAGGGCGTGCCGCCGACCTCGCCCGCCGCGACCTCGGTATTCTGGTTCTGGATGGCGGTCGTAACGTCCGAGGGCATCAGCTGGTAGGAGGCCAGCTTTTGCGGGTTCAGCCAGATGCGCATCGCATATTGCGAACCGAAGACGTTGGTGTCGCCGACGCCCTGGATACGGCCCAGCGGATCCTGGAGATTGGAGACGAGATAATCGGCGACGTCCTGGTTCGTCATCCGGTTCGTCTCGTCATAGACGCCCGCGATCAACAGGAAGTCGGGGTTCGACTTGCGGACGACCAGACCCTGTTGCTGCACCTGCTGCGGCAGGCGCGCGACCGATTGCTGGACCTGGTTCTGGACCTGCACCTGCGCGATGTCGGGATCGGTGCCCTTAGCGAAGGTGGCGGTGATCGTCACCGAGCCGCGGCTGGACGAGGACGACTGGAAATAGAGCAGCCCGTCGATGCCGGTCAGCTGCTGTTCGATGACCTGGGTGACTGAATTCTGCAGCGTCTGGGCCGACGCGCCGGGGAAGGTGGCGCGGATCGACACCTGGGGCGGGGCGACGTCGGGATATTGCGCGATGGGCAGGCCCATGATCGCGCCGACGCCCGCCAGCATGACGATGATGGCAAGGACCCAGGCGAAGATGGGACGATCGATGAAGACGCGGCTGAGCATGATCCGGTCAGCCCGCCTTGCCCTTGGCGGCCTGCATCTTTTTCAACTGTTCGGGCGAGGGGGGCTGCACCTTTTGCGGACTGTTGGCGGGCACCGCGCGCACGCTCTGGTTGGGGCGGAGGTTGTTCAGCCCCTGGGTCACGATCTTGTCGCCGGGCTTCAGCCCGTCGGTGACGACCCAATAGGCCCCTTGGGTCCGCTCGGCCCTGACCTTCCTCTCCTGGACCTTGCTGTCCGCGCCGACGACGAACAGCGTCGCATTGCCCTTCGGATCGCGCGATACCGCCTGTTGCGGGACCAGGAAGGCGCTGGTGTCGATCGCCTGGGCAAAGCGCGCGCGCACGAACATGCCGGGCAGCAGCAAGCCCTGCGGATTGGGGAAGCGCGCGCGCAGCGTCACGGTGCCGGTCTGCGGATCGACCACCGCCTCGGCGAATTCGACCGTGCCGGTCTGACCATAGTCGGTGCCGTCTTCCAGCCGCAGCGTCACGCGGGCGCTGGCGGGGATCAGGCCGTCGCGCGCCGACAGGCTGCGGCGCAGCGACAACAGGTCGGTCGCGGACTGCTGGATATCGACGAAGATCGGGTCGAGCCGCTGGATCTGTGCCAGCGGATCGGTCTGGCCCGCACTGACCAGCGCGCCGACGGTGAACAGCGAGCGGCCGATACGGCCCGTAATGGGGGCGGGGACGGTGGTGAATTGCAGGTTCACGCGCGCCGTCTCCAGCGCGGCGCGGGTCTGCGCCACCTGTGCGGCGGCCTGGCGCGCGCTGGCCTGGGCGTTGGTATAGTCCTGCTTCGAGATCGCCTCGATCTGCGCCAGCGGGCGATAGCGTTCGGCCAGCGTTCGCGTCGCCTCGGCATTGGCCTGCGCGCTTTGCAGATTGGCGGCGGCCTGGTTGACCGAGGCGCGATACAGGCGCGGGTCGATCTCGTAGAGCGGCTGGCCGCGCTTCACGAGCGTCCCTTCGGTAAAGAAGCGGCGGCGGATGACGCCGGTCACCTGGGGCCGCACGTCCGAGCTTTCAAAGGCGGTGGTGCGCGCGGCGAGTTCGCTCACGATCGGCGCGTTGGTCGGCTGGACGGTCACGTAACCGACGGTCGGGGTCTGCTGCTGCCCGCCTGCACCGCCTTTCGCCTTGCTCTTGTCTCCGCCGCCACAGGCCGACAAACTGACCAGTGCGAGAGCCATGGCCGTCCCGGCAAACACCGGGCGTCCGCGAAAACCTGCAAAATTCAATTCGTTCACCTGCCTGAAATTTGCCGCGGAGCCGGCCCGCGCCTTAATGCGCGAGACGGCAAAACGTTGCTGACCTGTGTCAAATTGCACGAACGCGGTTCAAAAAGGCAAGCGATCATGGCCTAAAATGCCCGTCTTAATTGTCGCAATTTGTCGCGGTGCGGCAAAAGCGCGGGCGGCGGGAGCCTTTGGGTTTCCGAAGCATTTTCAACGTACATGATCGATCGTGATGCCGATAAGCGCCTGGCCGCCGCCGCCGCAGTGGATGAGGTATGCGACAATATGCTCGTCGGGCTGGGCACCGGGTCGACGGCCGCCCATGTCATCGCCCTGCTTGCCGAGCGGGGGCTTGCCATCGAGACGGTCGCCACCTCGCGGGCCAGCGCGGAACTGGCCGAGCGGCTCGGGTTGAAGGTCCGGCCGTTCGACTCGGTGGCGCGGATCGACCTCGCGATCGACGGCGCGGATGCGATCGACGCCGACCTGTCCGCCGTGAAGGGGGCTGGCGGGGCGATGCTGCGGGAAAAGATCGTCGCGGCCGCCGCCGATCGGATGATCGTCATTGCCGATGGCTCCAAGAGGGTCGCGCGGCTGCACGACGTCAAGCTGCCGATCGAGATCCTGCCCTTCGCCCGCACCTTCGTGGTGGAACGGCTTTCCGGGCTTTTCGAACGGCTTGACGAACGTACCGATTATCGGACCGACAATGGCAACATCGTGATCGACGGCCATGGCTGGGACGATGCCGACCTGCCGGGGCTGGCGGAGGCGCTGATGGCGATTCCGGGCATCGTCGGGCACGGCCTGTTCCTGTCCGAGATCGACGCCGCCTATATCGCCGACAATGGGGTCGTTACCCGGCTGGAACGGGAACGGAACCCGCGCTAAGGCGGCCCCGCATGGCAACCAGAGCGAGCGCCGAGGCGTTCGATCGCACTTAAAGAGGATGAGGCCAGTTTCATGACCGATGCCACCACCACCGCCGTGGCCGACAGCCATCTCCACGAGGACGGGTCGATCGAGCGCCTGACCATCGACACCATCCGCACCCTGTCGATGGATGCGGTGCAGCAGGCCAATTCGGGCCACCCCGGCACGCCGATGGCGCTGGCCCCGGTCGGTCACACCATCTGGTCGAAATTCCTGCGTTACGATCCCGCCCATGCCGACTGGCCCAATCGCGACCGCTTCGTGCTGTCGGTCGGCCATGCCTCGATGCTGCTCTATTCTCTGATCCACCTGGCGGGGATCGAAGAGATCGACGCGGACGGCAAGAAGTCGGGCAAGCCCGCGCTGAGCCTCGAGGACTTGAAGGGCTTCCGCCAGCTCAACTCCAAGACCCCCGGCCACCCCGAATATCGCCACACCACGGGTGTCGAGACGACGACCGGTCCGCTGGGCGCAGGCTGCGGTAACTCGGTCGGCATGGCGATCGCCGAGCGCTGGCTGGCAGCGCATTTCAACCGCGAGGGTTTCCCGATCTTCGACCATGACGTGTACGTCGTGTGCGGCGATGGCGACATGATGGAGGGCGTCGCGTCGGAAGCGGCCTCGACCGCCGGGCACCTGAAGCTGTCGAACCTCTGCTGGATCTATGACTCGAACCATATCTCGATCGAGGGCGGCACCGACCTGGCGTTCGACGAGGATGTGGGCAAGCGTTTCGAGGCCTATGGCTGGAACGTGCTGCATGTCGACGACGCCAATGACGTGGCCGCGCTGACCGCCGCGCTCGACACTTTCAAGGCGACCACCGACAAGCCGACCTTCATCGTCGTGAAGTCGGTCATCGGCTATGGCAGCCCCAAGGCGGGCAGCGAAAAGGCGCATGGCGAGCCGCTGGGCGACGACGCGATCCGTGCCACCAAGAAGGCTTATGGCTGGCCCGAGGACGCCAAGTTCCTGGTGCCCGACGGTGTGTGCGATGCCTTCCGCAAGGCGATCGAAAGCCGTGGCAAGCCGCTGCGCGACGAATGGGTCGCGATGGTCGACAAGTACCGTGCCGCGCACCCCGATCTCGCCGCACAGCTCGACGCGATGCTCGCCGACAAGCTGCCCGAGGGCTGGGATGCCGACATTCCGGTGTTCGAGGCGGATGCCAAGGGCGTGGCCAGCCGCGACTCCGGCGGCAAGGTGCAGAACGCCATCGCCGCCAAGGTGCCGTGGCTGATCGGTGGTTCGGCCGATCTCGCGCCCTCGACCAAGACGCTCATCAAGGATGGCGGCTCGTTCCAGGCGGGCAGCTATGAGGGGCGCAATATGCACTTCGGTGTGCGTGAGCACTCGATGGGCGCGATCGTCGACGGCATGGCGCTGTCGCACCTGCGCTCCTATGGCGCGACCTTCCTGGTCTTCTCCGACTATATGCGCGCGCCGATCCGCCTCGCCGCGATCATGGAGCTGGGCGCGACCTTCGTCTTCACGCACGACTCGATCGGCGTGGGCGAGGATGGCCCGACCCACCAGCCGATCGAGCATCTGGCGACGCTGCGTGCCATCCCCGGCCTCGACACCGTCCGCCCCGGCGATGCCAACGAGGTGGCCGAGGCGTGGCGCTGTGCCGTCGAGTCGGCCAGCCACCCGACCGCGCTGATCTTCTCGCGTCAGGCGCTTCCGACGCTCGACCGCAGCAAGTACGCACCGGCCTCGGGCGTGAAGAAGGGTGGCTATATCCTTGCGGATTGCGAGGGCACACCCGACATCATCCTCATCGCAACGGGGTCCGAGCTGTCGCTGGTCGCGGATGCCTATGAGACGTTGAAGGCCGACGGCGTGAAGGTCCGCGTCGTGTCGCTGCCCAGCTGGTATCGCTTCGAGATGCAGGATGCCGCGTACAAGGACAGCGTCCTGCCGAAGACCGTGACCAAGCGTCTGGCGGTCGAGCAGGCCGGGTCGATCGGCTGGGACCGCTATGTCGGGTTCGACGGTCGCACGATCACCATGTCGACCTTCGGAGCCTCGGCCCCGCTCGCCAAGTTGCAGGACAAGTACGGCTTCACCCACGACAATGTCGTGAAGGTGGCCCGCGAAATGCTGGAGACCAAGTGATGAGCAAGCTGTCGGAACTGGGCGCCAAGGGTTGCGCCCCCTGGCTCGATTTCGTCGATCGCAAGTTCCTCGAGGCGAAGGGGCTGGAAAAGCTCGTCGCCGAGGACGGGCTGACCGGCGTCACCTCCAACCCGTCGATCTTCGAAAAGGCGATGGGGCATGGCGACGCCTATGACGCCACACTTGCCGCCTTTGACAAGGAGAACCCCGGCGCGGCGACCATCGACCGTTACGAGCATCTCGCGATCCAGGATATCAAGGCGGCGGCGGAAACGCTCAAGCCGGTCTATGACAAGCTCGATGCCAAGGACGGCTATGTCAGCCTGGAGGTGTCGCCCTACATCGCCGACGACACCGACGCGACCATCGCCGAGGCCGAGAAGCTGTGGCACGCGGTCGACCGTCCCAACCTGATGATCAAGATTCCGGGCACCGATGCGGGCGCTCCGGCGATCTCGGCAACCATCGCCAAGGGCATCAACGTCAATGTGACTTTGCTCTTCTCGGTCGATGCGTACATCAAGGTGGCCGAGGCTTATGCCGCGGGCCTCGAGGAGCGGGTCAAGGCCGGGCAGCCGATCGACCGGATCGCCAGCGTCGCCAGCTTCTTCATCAGCCGCATCGACTCGGCGATCGACAAGAAGATCGACGAGCGGATCGCCGCCGGTGACGCGGAGTCGGACGCGCTGAAGGCCGTGCGCGGTAAGGTCGCCATCGCCAATGCGAAGATGGCGTATCAGTGGTATCTGGACTTCCTGAAGTCCGACCGCTGGCAGGCGCTGGCCGCCAAGGGCGCACAGCCGCAGCGTCTGCTCTGGGCCTCGACGGGGACCAAGGACCCGTCCTTCCCCGACACGCTCTATATCGACACGCTGATCGGGCCGGACACGGTCAACACCATGCCGCCCAAGACGATGGACGCCTTCCGCGACCATGGCACGGTGGCGGAGACGCTGACCGCCGATATCGACGAGGCCAAGCACATCCTCGCCGAAGCCGACCGGCTGGGTCTGGACCTGAACGGCGTGACCGACACGCTGGTCGCCGAGGGGGTCGCCTCCTTCGTCAAGGCGTTCGACGATCTGCTCGGCGCGATCGGGCAGAAGCAGCCCGCCAAGGCCTGAGCCGACAGGCCCTCTCTCCAAGCCGGAGAGGGGGCCTTTCTCTTTGTAACGACAGTAACGGAGTTCCCGCATGAAGATCGGTCTGGTCGGCCTTGGCCGCATGGGTGGCAATATTGCACGCCGCCTGATGCAGGCTGGGCATCAGGTGGTGGCCTGGGATCGCAGCGACGAGGCGGTGCAGGCGCTCGCCAAGGACGGCGCGGAAGCCGCCACGGGCTTGTCGGACATGGCGACCAAGCTCGCCGATAAGGCGATCTGGTGGGTGATGCTGCCCGCCGGTGGCCCGACCGAGGACACGATCGCGGAAATCGCCAAGCTGGCCAAGGACGGCGACGTCGTTATCGACGGCGGCAACAGCTTCTACAAGGACGATATCCGTCGCGCCAAGATGCTGGCCGAACAGGGCATCCATTATGTCGACGTCGGCACCTCGGGCGGCGTCTGGGGCCTGGAGCGCGGCTATTGCATGATGATCGGCGGCGACAAGGAAACGGTCGACCATCTCGACCCGATCTTCGACGCGCTGGCGCCGGGCCTGGGCGATATCGTCCGCACGCCGGGCCGCGTCGCCGACAAGGTCGATGAGCGTGCCGAGAAGGGTTATATCCATGCCGGGCCTGCGGGGGCGGGTCACTTCGTCAAGATGATCCACAACGGCATCGAGTACGGCCTGATGCAGGCCTATGCCGAGGGCTTCGACATTCTGAAGTCGAAGAACAGCGACAAGCTGCCCGAGGATGAGCGCTTCGACCTGAACCTCACCGACATTGCCGAAGTGTGGCGTCGCGGCAGCGTGATCTCGTCCTGGCTGCTTGACCTGACCGCCATCGCGCTGGCCAAGGACGAGATGCTGGAACAGTTCTCGGGCCATGTCGCGGATTCGGGCGAGGGCCAGTGGACGATCGACGCGGCGATGGAGGAGAAGGTCCCGGCCAACGTCCTGACCGCCTCGCTCTTCGCGCGCTATCGCAGCCGGGTGGATCATACGTACGGCGACAAGGTGCTGTCGGCGATGCGCTTCGGCTTTGGCGGCCACACCGAAATCCCGCAATGACGAAGCCCATCCGGCTGGTGGTGTCGGACGTCGACGGCACGCTCGTCGACCCCGACAAGAAGCTGCGCGCCGCCACCATCGCCGCCGTCAAGCGGCTGGAGGCGGCGGGCGTCGCCTTCACCATCATCAGCGCCCGGCCCCGTTCGGGGCTGGGCTGGCTGGCCGACGAGCTGGCGATCGACGCGCCGATCGGGGCGTTCAACGGCGGGACCGTGTTCCGCCGCGACGGCTCGGTCGACGCGCAGTTCCGGGTGCCGGTCGAGGTCGTCAACGATGTGCTGGCGATGACGACGGACCAGCCGCTCGCCATCTGGGTCTTCGCCGACGACCGCTGGTACGCCACCAGCGGCGAGGGCAAGCATGTCGATCATGAGCGCAAGGCGTCGTCGCAGGAGCCGGTGATCACGCAGGACTTTGCCGCGCTGGTCGACAAGGTCGACAAGATCACTTTGGTCAGCGACGACGCCGAGCTGCTGCGCGGCTTGCACGACAAGGCCAATGCGGCGCATGGGGCAGCAGCGACCATCGCTCAGTCGCAGACCTATTATCTCGACGTGACCGCGCTGAAGGCGAACAAGGGCGACGGCGTGGCGACGCTCGCCAGGGCGTTCGGCGTTTCGCTCGAGGAAGTGGCCGTGCTGGGCGACCAGGCGAACGACCTTCCCATGTTGGCACGCGCCGGGCTGCCGATCGTGATGGCGAATGCGCCGGATGCCGTTAGGGAACAGATCTCGGTACACACCCGTTCCAATGCCGAGGATGGCGTAGCCTATGCCATCGACACCATCATCATGCCCAGAATCGGAGTGCCTTCATGAAGCAACTGGTTGCGTTCGACCTCGACGGTACGCTGGCCGAAAGCAAGCAGCCTTTGGGCGAGCCGATGGGGGAGGCGCTGGCCGATCTGCTCGACGTCGCGCATGTCGCGGTGATCTCGGGCGGCGACTGGCCGCAGTTCGACAAGCAGGTCGCCAGCCGCCTGCCCGAGCGCGCCGACCGTACCAAGCTGTGGCTGATGCCGACCACCGGCACCAAGCTCTACACCTATCAGGACGGCCAGTGGACTACGGTCTATGCCGAGCTGTTCGACGACGAAACCAAGGCCAAGATCCTGGAGGCGTTCGACGCCTCGCTGGAGGCGACCGGTTTCGTGCCCGAACAAACCTGGGGCGAGCGGATCGAGGATCGCGGCAGCCAGATCACCTTCTCCGCGCTCGGCCAGCAGGCGCCGATCGACGCCAAGGAGCATTGGGACCCCAAGTTCGAAAAGCGCAAGATCATCCAGGCCGATCTGAAGCAGCGCCTGCCGGGCCTGTCGATCAACATGGGCGGTGCGACCTCGATCGACATCACCCGCGAGGGCGTCGACAAGGCGTACGGCCTGAAGAAGCTACGCGACGCCAGCGGCATTGCGCTCGACGCGATGATGTTCATCGGCGACGCGATCTTCCCGGGCGGCAATGACTATCCCGCCAAGGAACTGGGTCTGGACACGGTGCGCGTCCGCGATCCGCAAGAGACGCTGGCGGTCATCGCGGGAATCGTCGCCTGCCTGAAGTAAGTGACAGCGCGTCCTCTGCCTTGCGTGCCCGCACGGGTGCGGCGCATGAGGCGGTGGATGCGGCCTATGGCGCCTATCGGCTGGACGATCGGGAAGGCTATACGGCGTTCCTGATCGCCCACGCCCGTGCGCTCCCTGCGGTTGAGGGCTGGCTGGCGCGGCGCAGCATCGCTTTTCCCTGGCGGTCGCGGCGCGAGGCGCTGGCGGCGGATTTGGCGGTTCTGGGGCAGGATATGCCCGAGCCGTTGCCCTTTGCCCTTCCCGATGAAGACGCCGCACGCTGGGGTGCGCTCTATGTAACGGAGGGCTCCCGCCTGGGCGGCGTGATGCTCGCCCGACAGGTGGGGGAGGGGTTGCCCAAAACCTATCTGGAATCGGGCTTCGGGCCGGGCGAATGGCGGGACTTTCGCCATGCTCTGGACGCGGCGGCCGGGAATGCGGCCTGGATCGACCGGGCTGTTGTCGCGGCTGAGCAAGTCTTTGGACTGTATCGTATGGCCGCTTGAATAAGGACGACATTACAGCAATCCAATGTGCGCCCCGCCCCTTCAGGGGAGGGGTTGGGGTGGGGCCTTTCCATGAACGTCTCGCTTGCGGGAGCGCCCCACCCCCGGCCCCTCCCCTGAAGGGGAGGGGGGTGTCCATTTCAGGACATCAGGGTCTGGTCTTCAATCCGCGATCGGCGCGATCACGATCGCCCGCAACCCAGGCTGGTTGTCGTCATATTCGATCGACCCCGACAGCCGCTGCATCATCGCCGCCATCATCCGGCTGCCGAAGCCGCGGGCCTGGCCGGGGTCTTCCTCGCCCTTGCCGCGGCCCTGATCCGCGATGATCAGGCGCAGGCGGTTGCCATATTGCTCCAGCGTGATCGTCACCGGGCCGACCGCGCCGCCATAGGCATATTTGGTGGCGTTGATGATCAGCTCGGTCGTGACCAGCCCCAGGTTGATCGCCCGGTCGGTCGGCATCAGCACCGGCGCCAGATCGAGCCGCATCATCGCGGCCCAGTCGCGGCCCAGCGACTGCTTCATGTCGCCGACCAGATCCTCCAGATAGCGGGCCAGGTCGACCGTCTGGATCTGGTCGTCGCGGTACAGGCGGCGATGGACCAGCGCCACGGCCGACAGCCGTGCCTGGGCCTCGACCAGCTGCTCGCGCACGCGGGGGTCGTCCGCCGCCTTGGCCTGAAGCGACAGGAAGGACGATACGAGCTGGAGGCTGTTCTGGACCCGGTGGTCGACCTCCTTCATCAGGACGTCCTTCTGGACGAGCAGCGCTTCCTTGTCGTCGAGCGTGCGCTGCAACGCGGTGTTCAGTCCGCGCAGCCGGTAATTCTGCGCGGCATCGTGCAGCGCCCGGCGCAGGCGGTGCCCGGCCTCGACCTCTTCCATCGTCCAGCGGCGCGAGCGGCCGCGCACCGTCTCCCGCCAGCTTTCGAACGAGGTGCGCGGGTTGAGCGTCGCATCGGGCGTCAGGGCGACGGACTTGTGCGGGTTGCCCGCCCATTCGACCTCTTCGACATGCTCGGCCCGGAACCAGAGCAGCGTGACGCCGCCATCGACCAGCGGCAGCGCCAGCATACCCGCCGCCGTCGTCGCCAGCGGTGCGGCGTCGGGCATCTGGGCGGGCAACTCATGGGTGAAGAACAGGTCGCCCGCGCCCCGGATCATGGCCCAGCCGGCGATGTCGAGGATCGCCAGATCATGCGGGCAGGTGCCATGGCGATACACCTTGCCCTGCTCGACGACGGCAAAGCCGGTCGCGCCCATCATCGCCATCATCTCGGGCATCAAACGGCGTATGGCGGGGACCAGGTCGCCCATGCCGATGATGCGCGGCAACAGGCTGTCCTCCGCGGCGCGCAGGCGCAGCCGCTCGCGATACAGTTCCGCCTCTTCCTTCGCCCGGATCTGCCGCGCCAGCGCGCTGGCCAGACCGGCGGCGGCGGCCCGCAGATCGGGCGACAGGCGACGGGGCGTATAATGGTGGCAGGCGATCATGCCCCACAAGACGCCGTCCTTGACGATCGAGATCGATGCCGAGGCCGCAACGCCCATATTCTTCAGATAGCGGACATGGATGGGCGAAACGCTGCGCAGGCCGACATCGCTGAGGTCCAGTGTCTCGAAACCTTCGGGCCGGATCGGGGCCGGGACGTAATCGACATCCGGGATGCTGCGCGTCCGGTTGCGGACGTAGAGCGCGCGCGCCTGTTTCGGGATATCGGAGGCCGGGAAATGATGATGGAGGAAGGATTGCAGCCCGGCCGACCGCGCCTCGGCGACGACCCGACCCGCATCCTCGTCCAGGAAACGATAGAGCATGACCCGGTCGAATCCGGTCAGCATCTGGAAGGTGGCGGCGGCGCGTTCGAACAACATGGGCAGGTCGGCGGTCCGCTCGAAACTGGTGACGGCGGCATCGATCCAGTTGAGCGGGCTGCCCTTGCCCCAGGGCGCATCGACGCTCCCGGCTTCCAATTCGATCAGCACGCGCTCGCCCGCGACGCGGTGCGCGGTGACCGAAAAGCGTTCCGAGACACCCTCGACCGGCACGGCGGCGACCGTCGTGCCGGGACCGATCGGCATGTCGGAGACCATCTGTGCAACCTCGTCGCCCAGCAAGGCAGCCAAGGGACGGCCCAGCCAGTTAGGGGCCAAACGCTCCTCGATCAGCCCGGCGCCGGCGATCACTTCCAGCGTCGTGGCGTCGACCACCAGCAACAACCCGTGTGGCTGAACGGCGCCGGGAATATGAATGGGCTCCCGATCGCAAGCGGTAATGTCCAGATTGGGATCAGTGGCGACGGAGCGAGTGGCCATCGGGCAAAAAATTCCTCTCAATCCGTCACATGGCGGGTTTCATACGGGGTTGCAAATCCCTGGATCCTGCAATCGATCCGATATGGGATCGGGCGGGGAGGGAGTATCGGTCAGGATGGAACGAAGATTGCGCGTTTGGGTAATTTCCGTTTAAAGCTTCGCAACGGACTCAAAGAGCCGCCTGGAGAGGACATGATCGACGATTTCGACTTCGCACTGGGCGAAAGTGCGGACATGATCCGCGAAGCGACCCGCCGTTTTGCGACCGACCGGATCGCGCCGCTGGCCGCGCGGATGGACGCGGAAGACTGGTTTCCCCGCGACATCTGGCCTGAAATGGGCGCGCTGGGCCTGCATGGGATCACCGTTGCCGAGGCCGATGGCGGGCTGGGGCTGGGGTATCTGGAACATGTCGTCGCGATCGAGGAAGTGTCGCGGGCTTCGGCCTCGCTCGGCCTGTCCTATGGCGCGCATTCCAACCTTTGCGTCAACCAGATCAGCCGCTGGGGCAATGCGGAGCAGAAGGCGAAATATCTGCCCGGCCTGATCTCGGGCGAGCATGTCGGCAGTCTCGCCATGTCGGAGGTGTCGGCGGGGTCCGACGTCGTGTCGATGAAGCTGCGCGCGGTGAAGGCCGATGGCGGCTGGGTGCTGAACGGCACGAAGTTCTGGATCACCAACGCGGCCTATGCCGAGACCTTGGTCGTCTATGCCAAGACAGGTGAGGGGAGCCGGGGCATCACCGCCTTCCTGATCGAGAAGGACATGGCGGGCTTCGCGATCGGCCAGAAGATCGACAAGATGGGGATGCGCGGCAGCCCGACCGCCGAGCTGGTCTTCAACGACTGTTTCGTCGGCGATGCGCAGGTGATGGGGCCGGTGAACGGTGGCGTCGGCGTGTTGATGAGCGGGCTGGACTATGAGCGTGCGGTGCTGGCGGGTATCCAACTGGGCATCATGCAGGCCTGCCTCGACGTGGTGGTCCCCTATGTCCGCGAACGTCGCCAGTTCGGCCGGACGATCGGCGAGTTTCAGCTGATCCAGGCCAAGATCGCCGACATGTATGTCGCGCTCAATTCGGCGCGGGCCTATGTCTACGCCGTTGCGCGCAGCTGCGACGCAGGCCGGACGACGCGGTTCGATGCGGCGGGGGCGATCCTGCTCGCCAGCGAGAATGCGGTGAAGGTGTCGCTCGAAGCCATCCAGGCGTTGGGCGGGGCGGGTTATACCAAGGACTGGCCGGTCGAACGCTTCGCGCGCGACGCCAAGCTGCTCGACATCGGCGCGGGGACCAATGAAATTCGCCGGATGCTGATCGGCCGCGAACTGATCGGCAAGCTCGAAAAGGTGGCGCAATGAACCGTAACCCATTCCTCCCCAAGCTTGCTTGGGGAGGGGGACCGCGCTCGCAGGGCGTGGTGGAGGGACAAGCCCCTCGCTCCTCCACCCCCGCTTCGCGGCGGTCCCCCTCCCCATCAGAGATGGGGAGGATTTGATGGGGGCAGTGCTTTCCAGCCGGGTGCCGCGCGACGATGTGGCATTCCGTGCGAACGCGGACCACAACCGCGCGCTCGCCGAACACCTCCGCGCCGATGTCGCTAAGGCCGGGCTGGGTGGCAGCGACGCGGCGCGCGACCGGCATGTGTCGCGCGGCAAGCTGCTCCCCCGCGACCGGGTGGAGCAGTTGCTCGACCCGGGCTCACCCTTCCTCGAAATCGGGCAGCTCGCTGCCAACGGCCTGTACGACGATGCCGTCCCCGGCGCGGGCGTGATCGCGGGCATTGGCCGGGTCCATGGCCGACAGGTGATGATCGTCGCCAATGACGCGACGGTGAAGGGCGGCACCTATTATCCGCTGACCGTCAAGAAGCATCTGCGCGCGCAGGAGATCGCGCTCGAGAACCGGCTCCCTTGCATCTATCTGGTCGACAGCGGTGGCGCGAACCTGCCGCACCAGGCGGAGGTCTTTCCCGACCGCGATCATTTCGGCCGCATCTTCTTCAACCAGGCGCAGATGTCGGCGGCGGGTATTCCGCAGATCGCCTGCGTCATGGGCAGCTGCACCGCGGGCGGGGCCTATGTCCCGGCCATGTCCGACGAAACCGTCATCGTGCGCGGGCAGGGGACGATCTTCCTCGCCGGGCCGCCGCTGGTGAAGGCGGCGACGGGCGAGGTCATCTCGGCCGAGGAACTGGGCGGCGCGGACACGCATGGCCGCAAGTCGGGCGTGGTCGATCATGTCGCCGAGAATGACGATCATGCGCTGTCGATCGTCCGCGATATCGTCGAGACCCTGCCGCCGCAGGTCATGCCCGATGTGAATCTCGCCGAGGCGGACGAACCGCTCTATCCGGCGGAGGACCTCTACGGCCTGATCCCGCAGGACGTGCGCGCGCCGTACGACGTGCATGAAGTGATCGCCCGGCTGGTCGACGGATCGCGCTTCCACGAATTCAAGGGGCTGTACGGCGCGTCGCTGGCCTGCGGCTTTGCGCATATCCATGGCAAGCCGGTCGCGATCCTGGCGAACAACGGCGTGCTGTTCTCGGAAAGCGCGCAGAAGGGCGCGCATTTCATCGAGCTGGCCTGCCAGCGGCGCATCCCCCTGCTGTTCCTTCAGAATATCTCCGGCTTCATGGTCGGCGGCCGCTATGAGGCGGAGGGCATCGCCAAGCATGGCGCCAAGCTGGTGACGGCGGTGGCGACGGCGCAGGTGCCCAAGATCACCGTGCTGATCGGCGGCAGCTTCGGCGCGGGCAATTACGGCATGTGCGGGCGCTCCTATGGCCCCCGCTTCCTGTTCACATGGCCCAATGCGCGGATCAGCGTGATGGGCGGCGAACAGGCGGCGAGCGTGCTGGCGACCGTCCATCGCGACGCGGAGAACTGGACGCCGGACGAGGCGGAGGCATTCAAGGCCCCCATCCGCCAGCGTTACGAGGACGAGGGGAACCCGTGGTACGCGACCGCGCGGTTGTGGGACGACGGGATCGTCGATCCGGCGCAGACTCGCGACGTTCTCGGGCTGGCGCTGGATGCGTGTCTCAATGCACCCATCGCGGAGGCACCCCGCTTCGGGGTGTTCCGCATGTAATGGCCATGGACCTGACCATCGACGGCGCGACCGTGGTGGACGAGGCCGATTTCCATGCCCGTATCCGCGAAGCCTCGGGCGTCGAATGGTATGGCGGCAGTCTGGATGCGCTGTTCGATCTGTTGATCGCGGTAGTCGAGCCGCCGATTGCGCTGACCATCACCAACGCCGCCGCCGCACGCAAGGTGATCGGGGAGCGCTTCGATCGCATCCTGACCGTGATCCTCGACGCCATCGCTGAACGCCCGCACGCCATCATGTTGAAGCTGGAATCCTGATGATGAAGAGCCTCCTCATCGCCAATCGCGGCGAGATCGCCTGCCGCATCATCCGCACCGCGCGCGAGATGGGCCTGCGCACCATCGCGGTCTATTCCGAGGCCGATGCACAGGCGCTGCATGTCCGTATGGCCGACGAGGCGATCCTGATCGGTCCGGCCCCGGTGCGCGAAAGCTATCTCGATGCCGCTCGCATCCTCTCTGCCGCGCGGGATAGCGGGGCGGAGGCGATCCATCCCGGCTATGGCTTCCTGTCGGAAAATGCCGAGTTCGCGGAAAGCGTGATCGCCGCCGGGCTGGTCTGGGTCGGTCCCAACCCGGACAGCATCCGCGCCATGGGCCTGAAGGACGCAGCCAAGGCCCGGATGATCGCCGCCGGTGTTCCCGTCACGCCGGGCTATCTGGGCGAGGACCAGTCACCCGACCGCCTCGCGACCGAAGCGGATGCAATCGGCTACCCCGTCCTCATCAAGGCGGTGGCGGGTGGCGGCGGCAAGGGGATGCGCCGCGTCGACGACCCCGCCGCTTTCGCCGAGGCGCTGGCCTCCTGCCGTCGCGAGGCGGCATCCTCGTTCGGCGACGATCGGGTGCTGATCGAGAAATACATCCTCTCGCCCCGCCATATCGAGGTGCAGGTCTTCGGAGACCGGCACGGCCATGTCGTGCATCTGTTCGAGCGTGACTGCTCGCTGCAACGCCGCCACCAGAAGGTGATCGAGGAAGCCCCCGCGCCGGGCATGGACGAGGCGACGCGGCAGGTCGTGTGTGGCGCCGCCGTCCGCGCCGCGCAAGCGGTGGACTATGTGGGGGCGGGCACGATCGAGTTCATTGCCGACGCCTCCGAAGGCCTGCGCGCCGACCGCGTCTGGTTCATGGAGATGAACACCCGGCTCCAGGTCGAGCATCCCGTGACCGAGGCGATCACCGGCGTCGATCTGGTCGAGTGGCAACTACGCGTCGCGGCGGGCGAGCCTTTGCCGATGGCGCAAGACCAACTCGCCATCCATGGCCATGCGATCGAGGCACGGCTCTATGCCGAGGATCCGGCCAAGGGCTTCCTGCCCGCGATCGGCACGCTGGAGGTGTTCGACCTCGGCGACGATCCCGCGATCCGCATCGACACCGGAGTCGAGGAGGGGGCAGAGATCACCCCCTGGTACGACCCGATGATCGCCAAGGTCATCGCCCATGGCGATACCCGCGACGATGCGCGTGAGGCGCTGGCGGATGCACTGGACGAGGCGGTGATCTGGCCGGTGCGCACCAATGCGGGCTTTCTGGTCCAGGCGCTCGACCATCCCGACTTCGCCAGCGGGCAGGTCGATACCGGCCTGATCGCGCGCCAGGGCGAGGCGTTGATGCCGCCGACCGAGCCGTCCGAAGAGGCGCTGGCCGAGGCAGCCGCCGCGCTGATCGGGCAGGACGCATTGTCGTGCTTCCGCCTGAACGCCGTGCCCCGACGGAGCGCGCGCTTCCTGCTCGACGGGCGCGCCATTACCGTGGATTTCGGCGAGGCGGGCGACGTGCCCCCATCACCTACCGACGAGGTGCTGATTTCCGAGGGCGGGCAAAGCTGGTCCTTTACCCGCTGGCGCGCCGACGGCTTGGCGGCGGGCGGGGCGGGAGACGGTGCGATCCTGTCGCCCATGCCCGGCCGGATCATCGCGGTCGCGGTGGCCGAAGGGCAGGCGGTCAGCGCAGGCCAGCCGCTCGTCACGCTGGAGGCGATGAAGATGGAGCATGTCCTGACCGCGCCGTTCGACGGCATCGTCACCGACCTGAAGGCCGAGACCGGCGGGCAGGTGGCCGAGGGCGTCGCGCTGGTTCGCATCGTTACGGAGGACGCGGCATGAGCGGGCGCCATTTCGACGACTGGACGATCGGCGACCGGATCGAACATCCGATCCGCCGCACCGTGACCGAGACGGACAATCTCCTGTTCTCGACCATGACCCACAATCCGCAGCCGCTGCACATCGATGCCGAGGCGGCCAAGGCCAGCGAGTTCGGGCGCATCCTTGTCAACGGCACCTTCACCTTCTCGCTGATGGTCGGCCTGTCGGTGGGGGAGACGACGCTGGGGACACTGGTGGCGAATCTGGGGTACGACGAACTGGTCATGCCCGCGCCGGTGTTCCTGGGCGATACGCTGCGGGCGACGAGCGAGGTGACGGCCTTGCGCGAGAGCAAGTCGCGGCCGGGGGCGGGGCTGGTGACGTTCCGGCACGAGGCGCTCAACCAGCGGGACGAGGTGGTGTGCCGGTGCCTGCGCACGGCCTTGGTGAAGAAGCGGGGGTAGGGGCGTGGCCTTCGACTACGTTCGGCCTGAGCGAAGTCGAAGGCCAAGGGATCACAACCGCGTCCGAACCCCGATCCACAAGGTCCGCGGCGTCGCCCGCTCGATCATCCCTGCGCCGCTATACGCCGCCTCGACTCGCGCATCGGCAAGGTTCTCCGCCCGCGCCTCGATCAGCCAGCCGCGCACGACCGGCACCGCCGCATAGGCGTCCAGCGTCGTCGCAGGTGCCAGCGAGCGGATATTCTGGTCATCCTCATATTGCCGCCCGACATGGCGCAGGGTCCCGCTCACCACCGCCCCGCGCCGCTCGACCGCCAGCGTGCCCGAAAACTGGTCGCGCGGCGTCTGCGCCGGGCGCAGGCCGTCGAGCGGCGCGGCGTTGCCCGATGCCTCCACCCGTGCATCGACATGCGACCAGGACGCGCGGGCGCTGACCGGGCCAATGGCGGCATTGGCTTCCAGCTCGAACCCCTGTGACCCGATCGCGTCGAGATTTTGCCGCATCCGGTACACGCCATTCGCGGCGACGAAGCCGACGCCGGGGAATGTCCCCGGCCCGCGCCCCAGGGTCACATTGGCGATCGCATCGGTGAGCCGGTTGAAGAAATAGGTGCCCGACAGCCGAACCCCCGTCGCCGGGGTCAGGTCGAACCCGCCCTCGACGCCCTCGACCCGTTCGGGGTTCAGCGCGGCATTGGCGGCGGTAGCATCCGCCCCGGCGCGGAACGGCCGGTAGAGTTCGTTGAGTGTCGGCAACCGCCAGCCGCGATAGGCCGCCGCCCGCAGGGCCAGCGGCTGGACGACCCGCAAGGCGGCCCCCAGCCGCCCGGTAAATTCCTGCCCCGAGCGGTTCGGGAAATCGGTATCGGTCAGCACCGCGCCGGTCGCCAGCACGCCTTCATCCAGCCGTCCACCCCGAATGCGCCAGTCATCCACTCGCGCGGCGGCGGTGACGGTCAGCGCCCCTGCCTCGACGCTGCCATCGGCGAACAGTCCCATGGTCCGCGTCGCGCCGCCCGCCTCGCGCCGCCGGGTCGGGGCACCTGCGACATAGGTGTAGCGTTCCTGCGTCCGCCCGCTGGTATCGCGAATATCGCCGCCCAGCCGCAGCGTGACCGTATCGCCCAGCGGTGGCGACACCTCGACCCGGCCGCCCAGTCCGGTGGCGGGGACGTTATACTGGTCGAGCGTCAGCGTCGCCGCCGTCCGCGCGGCATTCACGCTGGCATAGCGCGAGGCGAATTGCCGCGTCTGGACATAGGCCAGCGCCGACCAGCCCCAGGCCCCCCGTCCGACCAGGCGGATGCTCGCATCCGCACCGTCCGAGCGATTGTCGGTGAAATCGGTCCCCCGGTCTCGCGCATCGTGAAAGGCGGCGAGGGTCATCTGCAACTCGGTGGCGGGCGCGATCGCGACGACGCCGCGCGCCGCGCCCGAATATTGCTCATAGGGGGCGGGCCGGTCGGCCGGACCGCGCTGCTCCTCGATGATGGGGGTGAAGCCATCGCCGCGGGCATAGGCACCTGACACCGTCAGGAAACCACCGTCCCGCACCAGCGAGGCCGATCCTTGCGCATCGACCGAATGGCGGCTGCCATAGGACAAAGCGAGGTCGAGCGGGGAGAGCTGGTCGGGCGTCGCACTGTCCATCTCTATCGTGCCCGCCAGCGCGCCCGGCCCCCAGAAACCCGATCCGCCGCCGCGCGTCACCCGGATGCGGCCCAGCCGCCCGGTCGCATAGGCGGGGAAGACCACCCAGCCGCCGAACGGATCGGCCTGCGGCACGCCGTCGAGGACCAGCAGCGCCCGGCTCGACGCATTGCCGCCGAGCCCTCGCAAGGTGATGCCCTGCGATGTGGGATGCGCCGAACGGCTGTCCGAGCGGCGGAATTGCTGGAGCCCGGCGGCGTCGGCCAGGACATTCTCCAGCCGCTGCGAAGCATTCTGCGTGATCCGGTCGCGGTCGATCGTCACCACGTCCAGCGCGCGGTCGCCGGGTTGGTCGTTCAGGCCCCGGCCGGTGACGATGATGGTTTCGGGTTCGTTGGTTTGGGCGGAGAGAGTGGTGGGGATGAGCGCTAGGGCGAGGAAGGGCAGGCGGTGGAAGGCTGGCATGATGTTGTGATGGTCCCCTTTGCTCCCCTGTTGGGGATGTCGTGGAGTGAAGACGAATCAGCACGTGAACAGGTCCGTCATCGATGAGTCTCACGCCCCTCCCGTAAACGGGAGGGGATGGGGGAGGGCAGGCCGCGAGCGATGGCCTCGGTGAGACATCGTGCCCTCCCCAAACCCAGTTTCAGGTAAACGATGCCCCGCATCGTTTAGGTCATGCCGGGGGCATGACCGACCTGAAACTCGCCTGCGGGAGGGGCTTAAGATGGGAGAAGGCGGATGACGCGCCCGAAAAACCCTCTTACAGTCCGCGTATCGTGGCCACCCTTCATACCCTTGCGAACCCTGCGCGTTTCCTGAAGATCGCTCGTCCGCTGACCGGGATTTTCCTCGGGCTCGGCATCGCGCTGATCGCGGTCGCGGTCTGGGCGGGGCTGACCCAGACGCCGCCCGACTATCTTCAGGGCGAGACGGTGCGCATCCTCTACATCCATGTCCCCGCCGCCTGGCTGGGCATGGGCGGATGGAGCGGTATCGCCATCGCCAGCCTGTCGCTGATCGTCTGGCGGCATCCGTTGGCGCAGATCGCGGGGCGCGCCATCGCCTGGCCGGGGGCGGTGTTTACGGCGCTGTGTCTGGCGACGGGTTCGATCTGGGGGCGGCCGACCTGGGGGACGTGGTGGCAATGGGACGGGCGGCTGACCTCGATGCTGCTCCTCCTGTTCGTCTATCTGGGTTATATCGCGCTCGCCCGTGCCGACGCGGATCGCGGCGGGGACGGGCGGATTCCGGCGCTGTACGGACTGGCGGGCACCGCGCTGCTGCCGGTCATCCGTTACTCGGTCGTCTGGTGGAACACGCTCCATCAGGGGCAGTCGATCGGGCTGACCGGCTCCAGCATCGACACGTCGCTGCTCTGGCCGTTGCCCATCGCGCTGGGCGGCTTCACCTTCCTGTTCGCGGCCATCGTGCTGATGCGGATGCGCGCGCTGCTGGCGCAGGCCAAGGCCGAGGCGCGGATGCGGCGGATGGCGCGCGCATGAACCAGATGGCGTTCGTTGCGGCGGCCTATGCGGTCATGCTGGGGGGCGCGGGTGCGCTGACCCTCATCAGCTATCTGGCGATGAAGCGCGCCGAGAAATGACGCCCAAATCCCAACGTCTCACGCTGGTGTTGCTGGCGCTGGCCGCGATCGTCGCGGCGGTCCTGCTCGCCATGTCGGCGATGAAGGACCAGGCGGCGTTCTTCTACACGCCTTCCGATGCGCAAAAGCAGGGCCTGCCGCTGGGCCGTGCGGTCCGGCTGGGCGGAATGGTCGAGGCGGGGTCGGTCCACCGCGCGCCCGACGGCGTGACGGTGCGCTTCGTCGTGACCGACGGCAAGGCGACGACGCCTGTCACCTTCGCCGGGATCACGCCCGACCTGTTTCGCGAGAAATCGGGCGTGGTGGCCGAGGGGCAGTTCCAGCCCGATGGCCGTTTCGTCGCGACCAACCTGCTCGCCAAGCATGACGAGAAATACATGCCCCCCGAAATGGCGGGCAACATGCACGAGAGCCGGAGTTTGGAGCCGTGATCGCCGAGGCGGGCCTGGCCGCGCTCTGGTTCGCCGCGATGCTGGCGGGGTTGCAACTGTTGCTCGGCGTTCTGGCGCTCCGTCGCAAGGACGTAGCGGGCGAGCAGGCGATGGCGGCGATCGGCCCGGTGGCGATCGTGCAGGGCGCGCTGGTCGCCATCGCCATGGCCGCGCTGATCGCGGTGTTCCTGAACACCGATCTGTCGGTCAAGCTGGTCGCCGAGAACAGTCATTCGGCCAAGCCGTGGATCTACAAATTCGCCGGGGCCTGGGGCAATCATGAAGGTTCGATGCTGCTCTGGGTGACGATCCTGGGTGCGGGCGGGGCGCTGGTCGCGTGGAAGGAGCGGACGCTCGACCGGCCGACCCATGTCGCGACGCTGGCGGCGCAGGGTGCGATCGCGCTGGGCTTCTATGCCTTCCTGCTGTTCGCCTCCAACCCGTTCGCACGGCTGAACCCGGCACCGATCGAGGGACAAGGGCTGAACCCGCTGTTGCAGGACCCCGGCCTCGCCTTCCACCCGCCGACGCTCTACGCGGGCTATGTCGGGCTGTCGGTCGCCTTTTCCTTCGCGGTCGGCGCGCTGGTGACGGGGCAGGTCGGCCCGGCCTTTGCCCGCGCGATGCGGCCCTGGGTGCTGGGGGCCTGGGTGCTACTGACCATCGGCATCACGGCGGGGTCCTATTGGGCCTATTATGAGCTGGGCTGGGGCGGCTGGTGGTTCTGGGACCCGGTCGAGAATGCCTCGCTGATGCCGTGGCTGGCAGCGACGGCGCTCCTCCATTCGGTCAATGTGCTGGCCGCGCGCGATGGCCTTCGCGCTTGGACGGTGATGCTGGCGGTCGTGGCGTTTTCCATGTCGATGATCGGGACGTTCCTGGTCCGCTCGGGCATATTGACGAGCGTTCATGCCTTCGCCGTCGATCCCCGGCGCGGGGCGTTCATCCTGGCGTTGCTGGGCCTCTATATCGGCGGCGCGCTGGCGTTGTTCGGCGCGCGGATCGGGCAGGTGCGGGCGGGGCGAAGCTTCACCTTTGTCAGCCGCGAGGGCGGGCTGGTCGTCAACAATCTGCTGCTCTCGGTCATCCTGGGCATCGTGCTGATCGGCACGCTCTATCCGTTGGTCGCCGCCGGGTTCGGTGTGCGCCTGTCCGTCGGGCCGCCCTTCTTCCACACCGCCGCCGGGCCGATCGCGCTGGCGCTGGTCGCCGTCATGGCGGTCGGGCCTGCCTTGCGCTGGCGGAGCGATGACGCGGAGGCGGTGCTGATCCGCATGTTGTGGCCGATGGTCGCGGCGGCGGGGACCTTTGCGCTGATGCTGACGCTGACCGGCGGCATGGGTGTGTTGTCGCTGCTGGGCTTGTCGTTCGGCGTCGGGCTGATCGTCGCCAGCGTATTGCCGATCACCCGGCGCAACTGGCGGCGCACGCCCTTGCCCATCTGGGGCATGGTGGTCGCGCATGTCGGTCTGGGTGTCAGCATGATCGGCATGGCCTGCGACAGCGCGTTCACCGCCGAACGGCTGGTCGCGCTCTATCCGGGGCAGGCGACCATTGTCGGCCCGTGGCGGGTAGAGCTGAACCGCATCTATCCCAATATCGGCGCGAACTGGTCGGCACTGGAGGCGCGGCTGACCGCGACGCGCGAGGGCGACGGTGCCACCCTGCGCCCGCAGCAGCGCTTCTTCACCGATCCCCCGACCACGACCAGCGAGAGCGCCATCGCGACTCGCTGGGACGGACAGCTCTATACGGTGCTGGGACAGCAGGACGCGGCGACCGGGCGCTGGCAGTTGCGGCTGTGGTGGAAGCCGTTCGTGACTTTGATCTGGCTGGGCGGCGCGCTGATCGCATTGGGCGGCGTGATGGCACTGGCCGGGCGGTGGTTCAAGGCGTGGCAGCAACGACGGCGGGAGGCTCTGTGGGGATGAAGCGCGCGCTGATCTGGCTGCCGCTGGGGCTGTTCGGAGTGTTCTTCGCGGTGGTCGCGGCCGGGCTGATGCGGCCCGCCGACACGGCGGTCCACTCGACGCTGGTCGACAAGCCGCTGCCGGTGTTCACGCTCGAGCCGATGGTGCCGGGCAAGCCCGGTCTGGCGAGCAGCGATTTCCGGGGCGGCAAGCCGCGCCTGCTGAACGTCTTTGCCAGCTGGTGCATCCCCTGCATCGCCGAGGCGCCGCAGCTGATGGCGCTCAAGGCGCGCGGCGTCCCGATCGACGCCGTCGCCATTCATGACAAGGGACCTGCCATCGCCGCCTTCCTGCGCCGCAACGGCGATCCCTATGCCGCGATCGGCGATGACAGCCGCAGCCGGGTGCAGATGGCGCTCGGCTCGTCCGGCGTGCCGGAGACCTTCCTGATCGACGGGCGCGGGCGGATCGTGCGGCAATATATCGGCGATATCCGCGCCGATCAGGTCGACCAGATCGTTCGCGATATGGCCGCCGCGCGATGAGCCTGTCGCTCGCGTTGTTGCTGGCCGCCGCCACGGCGACGCCCGATTACGGCAACACCCAATTGCCCGACCGCCGGGCCGAGGCGCAGGCGCGCGCCCTGATGGGGGAGCTGCGCTGCGTCGTGTGCCAGGGCCAGTCGATCGCGGACAGCGATGCCGACATGGCCGCGGACATGCGCGCACTGGTCCGCCAGCGTATCGCGCGCGGGGAAAGCCCGGAGGCGATCCGCGCCTGGCTGATCGAGCGATACGGCGATTATGTCAGCTATGACCCGCCTTTGTCGGGTGCGACGGCGTTGCTGTGGGCGACACCGATCCTGTTGCTGGCGATCGGCGCATGGATCGCGTGGTCCAGCTTTCGGAAGCGGCGCTGATGGGCTGGCTGATCCTGCTGCTGATCGCGGCCGTAGCCTCGGGCGCGGCGCTGTGGCTGCGGTTTCCGCGACCGCTCTGGACGATGCTTGGGGCCGCGCTGGCGCTCGGGGGCGTCGGCTATGCGTGGCAGGGGCGACCGACCCTGGCGGCCAGCGCGCCCGCGCCGCGCCCCGACGCGCTGCTCGACAATGATGCGATTTCCGAGCTGCGCGGGCAGCTGATCGGACGTTATGGCGGAGAGGCGGCGATGTTCACCGCCGCCGATGCCCTGTCGCGCTCGGGCAACAAGCGCACCGCGGTGCAGATCATGCTGGGCGCGGTGGGCGGCGACCGGACCAGCGTTCCGTACTGGACCGAGCTGGGCAATGTCCTGTTCGCGCATGACGGCTATCAGATGTCGCCCGCCGCCCGCTTCGCCTTTCGCCGCGCCCGAACGCTGGGGCCTGGGGACCCGGCGCCCTTCTTCTTCGAGGGGCTGGCCTGGATGCGGGCGGGTGATTTCGGCAAGGCGCGGGTCTTCTGGAACCGGGCGCTGGAATTGTCCCCCGCCAATGCCGCCTATCGCCCGGCGATCGAGCAGCGGGTGATGCTGCTCGACCAGGCTATTCGGATGATGGGGGAATAGGGGCTTACTGGCCCCGGCCGGTCTTTTCCTGAAGCGCGTCGATCCGCTTGGAGGCGTCCGCCTTGGTCAGCGTATCGTCGAACAGCTCGCCCGCCTCTTCGGACAGGGTTTTCAGATAGCTGGCCTGCGCGCCGGTCATCTTCTCGTCGCCGGTGGTCCAGTCATCGGGGTCCTTCTCGGCGTTGGAGAAGGGTTCGGTCTTGGGATTGTCGGTCATCGGTGATCCTTTCGGGGGATCAACACGCATGTTCTATTTTTGTTTCTTTTTTGGTTCGCGCGGAGGCGCGGAGACGCGGAGATGGTGCATCCAGCCGCAAAGCTGGCCTCCAACCGCCACGGTGAGGCAAATCCGTTGGCGGAACCGACACCAGCCGCCAACCCCATTCTAAACCCCTCTGCGTCTCCGCGCCTCCGCGCGAACTCAACCGCGCCTCGTGGCGGATGGCACGGCGTACGCTTCGACTACGCTCAGCGCGAACGGAGGTGGGGTTAAATCCCAGAAGCCGTTCAGCCTGAGCGAAGTCGAAGGCCACGGGCATGACGCCCGGACATGCCCTTCAACTTCGCCCAGTATGAACGATGGTGTTTAGCCCGCCCAAGCCTCGAACGGCAGGTCGAGGGCTTCGGCGACCGCGGCGTGGCGGATCTTGCCGCCCGAGACGTTCAGGCCACCGGCCAAGTGCGGATCGGCCTTCATCGCGGCCTCGGCCCCCATGTTCGCCAGCTTCACCGCGAAGGGCAGGGTGGCGTTGTTGAGCGCGAAGGTCGAGGTGCGGGCGACCGCGCCCGGCATGTTGGCGACGCAGTAATGGATCACGCCATCGACCTCGAACACCGGGTCCTGGTGGGTGGTGGCATGGCTGGTCTCGAAGCAGCCGCCCTGGTCGATCGCGATGTCGACCATCACCGAGCCGCGCTTCATCGTCTTCAGCATGTCGCGCGTGACGAGCTTCGGAGCCGCGGCACCCGGAACCAGCACCGCGCCGATGACCAGATGCGCATTCTTCACCGCCGCCGCGATCGCCGCCTTGGAGGCATAGGCGGTCTTGATCTGGCTGGAGAAGAACATGTCCAGCTCGGCCAGACGATCATTGTTGATGTCATAGATGGTGACGTCGGCGCGAAGACCCACCGCCATCTGCGCCGCATTCACGCCCGATACGCCGCCGCCCAGGATCGCGACCTTGGCGGGGGCCACGCCGGGCACGCCGCCGAGCAGGATGCCACGGCCGCCCTGCTGCTTTTCCAGATAATGCGCGCCGACCTGCACTGCCATGCGGCCCGCGACTTCCGACATCGGTTTCAGGAGCGGCACGCCGCCACGGGGCGAAGTGACCGTCTCATAGGCGATGCAGGTCGCGCCCGACTTCATCAGCCCCTCGGCCTGCGGCTTGTCGGCGGCGAGGTGGAGATAGGTGAACAGGACATGGTGCGGGCGCAGCATCGCGACCTCGACCGCCTGCGGCTCCTTCACCTTCACGATCATCTCGGCCTGGTCGAACACCTCGGCGGCGGTGGCGACGATGCGCGCGCCCGCGTCGACATAGTCCTGGTCCTCGAAGTCGATGCCGCTGCCGGCCTTGGTCTCGACGATCACCTCGTGACCGGCGGCGACCAGCTCGGCGACCGATGGCGGGGTCAGGCCGACGCGATATTCGTGGTTCTTGATTTCCTTGGGGACACCGACGCGCATGGGGACTCTCCGTTTGAATATTGACGCGATAGTAGCGCCGACGGGGCGGGAGAGGTGTGCAAAGCGGTCCCGGTGAAGGGCTGTCAACGGGATTTTCTTGCGTCGAATGTCGATGTATCGGGATGAAATGTCCGACGCGATCGACCGCCGCATCCTGGCCCAGCTGGCCCGCGATTCCGACCTGACCAGCGCCGCGCTGGGCGAGAAGGTCGGCCTGTCCGCCAGCGCCGCGCATCGCCGCGTGGCGCAGTTGCGCGAAAGCGGCGTCATTGCCGGTTACCGCGCGATCCTGAGCCACGAGGCGCGCGGGCGTCCCTCGACCGTGATGGTCAACGTCACGCTGAAGGACCAGCGGCAGGATACCATGGCCGCGTTCGAGCGCGAAATCCTGCGCTGTCCTGAGATCGTAGAATGTTTCCTGATGAGCGGCGAGGCGGATTACATGATCCAGGTCGAGGTGCGCCGCGACGACAGTTATGAACGAATCCACCGCGAGACGCTGGCCCGCCTGCCGGGGGTGACGCGGCTGGCCTCGCACTTCGTGATTCGCGAGGTGGTGCGGCGGTCCTGAGATCCTCCCCGGTACGGGGAGGGGGACCATGCGCAGCATGGTGGAGGGGGCGTGCGGCAAGCTGTGACCTTGTGGAAGCCCCCCTCCGTCAGGGCTTCGCCCTGCCACCTCCCCGTGCCGGGGAGGATCGTTAGCTACCTTCCCACTCAGCCCGACACCCGATAGGGAACGGCCATGGCAAAGCAGGCTTCCCCCTCCCGCATTCTCCGCTCCGCCCTGACCGCGCTGGCGATCACGCTGACCCCCGCCGCCGCCTTCGCGGATGCGCTGGTCGACAATGTGACGGGCCTGACGCTGGACAAGAACGGCAAGGTCGTCCGTTTCACCGGCCTGCTGCTGACCCCGGACGGCAAGGTCGTGAAGCTGCTGGGCGCCAAGGACAAGCGGCCCGAAAAGCTCGACTGGCGCGCGGACATGAAGGGGCGGGTGATGCTGCCCGGCTTCGTCGATTCGCATGGGCATGTGATGGCGCTGGGCTTCCGCCAGATTGAACTGGACCTCGCGACCACCAAGTCGCTGGACGAGGCCAAGGCACGGATCGCCGCCTATGTCGCGGCCAATCCTGAGCGGAAATGGATATTGGGCGGCGGCTGGAACCAGGAAAGCTGGGCGCTGGGCCGTTTCCCGACCGCCGCCGACATGGATGCGGTGGTGTCGGACCGTCCGGTCGTGATGGAGCGCGCCGATGGCCATGCGCTCTGGGCGAACAGCGCGGCGATGAAGGCGGCGGGGATCACCGCCAAGACCGTCTCTCCCTCCGGCGGCCGGATCGAGAAGGTCGGCGGCCAGCCCTCGGGCGTGTTCGTCGATGCCGCCATGCAATTGATCCAGAAGGCGATCCCGCAACCGCTGGCCAAGGATCGCAACGCCGCGTTCCTGAAGGCGCAGAACGAGCTGCTGTCCCACGGCATCACCGCGACCGCCGATATGGGCACGACGCTGGACGAGTGGATGACCTATCGCCGGATGGGCGATGCCGGAAACCTGCGCGTGCGGATCATGAGCTATGGCGGCGGAGTCGACGATACGGTCCGCATCGGCGGCACCGGGCCGACGCCGTGGCTGTACAACAACAAGCTGCGGCTGGTCGGCGTGAAGCTGTACGGCGACGGCGCGCTGGGTTCGCGCGGCGCGTGGCTGAAGCAGCCCTATGCCGATGCGCCGGGCCAGACCGGGCTGGGCTTCATGTCGGACGACGTGATCCGCAACCTGATGAGCCGCGCGGCGATGGACAAGTACCAGATCGCCGTCCACGCGATCGGGGACAAGGCCAATGCGCAGGTGCTCGACGCGATCGACGAGCTGGCCGAGACCTATAAGGGCGACCGGCGCTGGCGGATCGAACATGCGCAGATCGTCGATCCGGTCGACCTGCCGCGCTTCGGCAAGCATGGCATCATCGCCTCGATGCAGCCGGTGCATGAGACCAGCGACCGCCAGATGGCCGAGGCGCGGCTGGGTCCGGCGCGGCTGGCAGGTGCCTATGCCTGGAACACGATGCTGAAGAACGGCGCGACCCTGGTGTTCGGTTCGGACTATCCGGTCGAGCGGCCCGATCCCTTTGCGGGCTGGGCGGCGGCGATCACCCGGCAGGGACCGGACGGTCAGCCCTATGGCGGGTGGCAGCCGCAGGAGATCGTCGGGCGCGAGGCGGCGTGGCGCGCCTTCACCATGGACGGCGCCTATGCCGGGTTCGCCGAGGATCTGTTCGGGCGACTGGGACAGGGGCAGCAGGCGGACTTCATCATCGTCGACCGCAACCCGCTGGACATCAACCCCAGCGAGTTGCGCGCCACCCAGGTCGAGGAAACCTGGATCGGCGGGCAGAAGGTGTGGGAGCGTCGCTGACGCCCCTGCCCAGATCGGCGGGAGAACGCCTCGAAATGGGATAATCGGTGGGCCAAACCGCTAATGGTTTGGCAGGACTTACTCTGCTAATTTGCGGGTATGAAAAACCGTCTGCTCGCCATTGGCCTGATTGCGGCCGCCATCCCCTCGCTGGCCGCCGCTTCGCCCGTGGTCGGCATCGACGCGCTCAAGGAATGGAACCTCATCGTCCTGGGCGACCTGACCTCCAGTTCGGAGGTGGAGGGGCGCACTTTCGTGGGCGGCAATCTGAGTGGCAATTCGTCCAACTATCAGATCCGTTCCGTACCCAGCTCGGCCTATGCGGTGCCTGGCCTGACGGTGGTCGGCAATGTGCTGGGCGGGGCGAAGAACCTCAATAACGGTTCTGGCGCGCTGATCGGCGGCAATGTGGAGAGCGGCTTCAACCTGAATGGCGGGGTTCAGACGGTGAAGGTCGGCGGTCTGCTGTCCAACACCAACATCAACCAGAATATCGTCCAATCGGGCCTGAATGCCAGCGATCCCGGCTTCGTCTCGGGGTTGAACCAGCAGAAGTCCTTGCTGACGAGCAGCATGACCGATCTGTCGAACAGCTATGCCGCCCTGTCCGCCACGGCGCAGGTATCGATCAGCGGCAACCGCGCGACGTTCAACGCCGTGGCGGGGGCGAACGGCGTCGGCGTGTTCAACCTGAACGCCGCCGACCTGACGCGCTTCGGCGAGATCGCGTTCAACCCGAATGGCGCGGACACGGTGATCGTCAATGTGCATGGCAGTGCGGTGCGCCTCGACGACAATTTCCTGAACGGCGCGTCCGGCCTGGGCGAGCATGTCATCTGGAACTTCCCCGACGCGACCAGCCTGGAATTGACCACCGCCTGGAAGGGATCGATCCTCGCGCCCAAGGCCGCAGCGACTACCGGCAATTATATCGAGGGCTCAGCGGTGTTCGGCAGCCTGATCCAGAATGGCGAGTTCCATCTCGGGACCTATATCGGCACCTATGTGCCGGGCACGTCCAATCCGCCGAGCAGCTCCGGCGGGTCTTCGGGCGGAACCGGGAGCAGCGGGGGAAGCCCGGCGCCGGTGCCGGAGCCTGCCAGCATGGCCTTGATGGCCGGCGGGCTGGCGCTGCTGGTTCTGGCGCTTCGGCGGCGGCGAGTGGCGGTCTGATGGGGTAGGGGGGCGTGGCCTTCGACTTCGCTCAGGCCGAGCGGAGCGAGCGGAATGATCCAGGCCACACAACCCGTTCAGCCTGAGCGAAGTCGAAGGCCGCGGGAACACCCCAAGAAAAAAGGCCGGTCCGCGCCCCCGCGAACCGGCCTTTTTCGGTATTTGTGGGAAGATCAGGCGACCTCGGCCTGCTCCACATCGTCGGGTTCGCGCAGCACATAGCCGCGGCCCCACACCGTCTCGATATAATTCTCGCCGTCGCAGGCCAGGCTGAGCTTCTTGCGCAGCTTGCAGATGAAGACGTCGATGATCTTCAATTCCGGTTCGTCCATCCCGCCATAAAGGTGGTTGAGGAACATTTCCTTGGTCAGCGTCGTGCCCTTGCGGAGCGAGAGCAGCTCCAGCATCGCATATTCCTTGCCGGTCAGGTGGACGCGGGCATTGTCGACCTCGACCGTCTTGGCGTCGAGGTTCACCGCCAGCTTGCCGGTGCGGATGATCGACTGCGAATGGCCCTTGGACCGGCGGACGACGGCGTGGATACGCGCGATCAGTTCCTCGCGGTGGAACGGCTTGGTGACGTAATCGTCGGCCCCGAAGCCGAAGCTGCGCACTTTCGAATCCATCTCGTTGATGCCCGACAGGATCAGCACCGGCGTCGAGACGCGCGCGACGCGCAGGCGCTTCAGCACGTCATAGCCGTGCATGTCGGGCAGGTTCAGGTCGAGCAGGATGATGTCGTAATCATACAGCTTGCCGAGATCGAGGCCTTCCTCGCCCAGGTCGGTCGTATAGACGTTGAAACCTTCGCTGCCGAGCATCAGCTCGATCGCCTTGGCGGTCATCGGTTCGTCTTCGATCAGCAATACGCGCATCGACAGTCCCCATTTGCGAGTGATCGCCCCCTTGCCCCGGCGACCTGATACTCCAATCATTAACCAACGTGGATGTGAACGTAAAAGGTTAATTCACCCCTAACCGGGAATCTCCTCTTCTTGTTTTAGCCGGGCTCCCGGGCCGAGCAGCGTTTGATGTTCCACAGCGGGAATATCCTCGCCCAGAACTTCGCGAAGATACAGGCTGCGGATCAGGGTGAAGGCGACGATCAGCAGCGCGGCCGAAAAGAAAAGGCCGAACAGGCCGAAGATGGTCCCGATGCCGATGATCGCGAACAGGGTGACGGCGGGCGGGATGGCGACGACCCGGCTGGTGACGAAGGGGGTGATCGCATTGGTCTGCACCAGCCGGACGACCGCGAAGGTGATGAGCGTGCCGATGATCGCGCCGTTCCCGCCCTGCGCCGCCAGCCCCAGCGCGGGCAGCATCGCGGCGATCGGCCCGACATAGGGCACGAACTCGCTCAACCCGGTGAGCAGCCCCAGCGCGGCGGCCGACGGCACGCCCGCGATCGCCAGCCCGACGCCGACCAGCACGCCCATCGTCGTCATCTGGATCAGCTGCGCGCGCAGCCACAGTCGCAGGGTCGAACCCGTGTCGAACAGCGCGTCTTCCATGGCGGGGCGCATCGACCGGGGGATCAGCAGCAGGAAGCCACGCTCGTAGATTTTCGGATCGGCGGCGAAGAACAGCGCGCCGACCAGCAGCAACAGACAGTTGAGTACGAACTCGCCCGCGCCCGACACGATGCCCCCGATATCCTGCGCCACCCGGCTGCCCGCATAGGCGGCACGAACCGCGTCGACGACCTTGGCCCCGACCGGCGATTGCGAGGCCCAGGCGGCCAGCTGGTCGATCAGGATCGGCAATTGCGTGACCAGCGTGTTCAACTGCTGGCGAAAGGCGACGCCGAACAGCCAGGCGAGGAAACCCAGCACCGCCAGCACCGTCGCGATCGACAGGGTCAGCGAACGCTTCGGCCCGATGGGCAGGTGATCGGCATAGAGGTCGGCGATCGCATGGATGACGATCGCCCCCAGGATCGATCCGAAGGCCAGGATCAGCAGGTCGCCCGCGCGGAACAACGCGGCGGTGACGGCCAGGATCAGCAGGGTCAGGACGATGCGGCGGATGAAGCGCGCATCACTCTCGTCGGGACACAGCCGGTTCATCGCACGGCCTCCGTCGCGTGCGCGGCCATGCACGGATCGCGCACCCGGTCGGCGAGCCAGGCGATCAGCGCCTCGACACGGGCGGGGCGCAGCGGGCTGGGCGGGGTGAGCAGGTGAAGCCCGATCGGCGGCGGCGTCCAGTCCTCCAGGATCGCGACGGCGCGGCCCGAGGCGAGATGCGGCCCGATGATGAAGCCCGGCAGCCGCGCAATGCCCAGCCCCGCGACGACGGCGGGAACCAGCGCGTCGCCGCTATTGGCGGTCAGCGGACCTTGCGGACGCACCGACACTTCCGCGCCGCCGGGGTGGCGGAAACGCCAGGGGCCGGTGATGTTGGAATAGCTGAGCAGCCGGTGCTCGCCCAGTTCGTTGGGATGGGTCGGCGTGCCATGGTCGGCGAGATAGGCGGGCGAGGCGACGATATGGGTCGAAATCCCGCACAGCCGCCGGGCGCGAAGGGAGCTGTCGGGCAGGTCGGCGATGCGCAGCGCGATGTCATAGCCTTCGGCGACGATATCGACCCGCGCATCGGACAGGCTGAGTTCGATCTCGATTCCCGGATGCGCGGCCAGGAAGTCGGCGATGATGGGGGCGATATTGGTCACCCCGAACGACATGGGTGCCGCCAGCCGGATCCGACCGGCGGGCGCACTGGCGGCGTCGCGCGCGGCTTCCTCGGCGGCGCGGGCCTCGGCCAGGATGCGCGCGGCATGGTCGGCGAGCGGCTTTCCCGCTTCGGTCAACGCCAGGCGGCGCGAGGTGCGGTGGAACAGCGACTGGTTGAGCTGCGCCTCCAGCCGGGTGATCGCCTTGGACACGGTGGCCTTGGACAGGCCGATCGCATCGGCGGCGGCGCTGAACGAGCGGTGCTCGACCACGGCGGCGAAGATGGCCCAGGCTTCCAGATCCGGCAGACGCATCGACACCCCCTTGGCCGACCCTTGGCGGTCCGCTGCGCGCTACAATGAACGTGGAAACGATCGGTTTCCAGCGTTTCCGTTTACGCGATCATAATCGGCCCTATCTTGTGGTCAACAAAGGGAGAAATTCCATGACTGCCATCACTGCCGACGCCGACATCGATCGGGGCATCGACCGCCGCAGCTTCGAAAGCCTGGGCCATGCCAATCATGGCTGGCTGGAGGCCCGGCACCATTTTTCGTTCGCCAATTACTATGACCCCGCCCGCATGGGCTGGGGCGCGATCCGGGTGTGGAATGACGATGTCATCGCCCCCAATGCGGGCTTTCCGCCGCATCCCCATGCCGACATGGAGATCATCACCTATGTCCGCACCGGCGCGATCACGCACCAGGACTCGATGGGCAATGTCGGCCGCACCGCGGCGGGCGATGTGCAGGTGATGAGCGCTGGCTCGGGCGTGCGCCATGCCGAATATAATCTTGAATCCGAGCCGACGACGCTGTTCCAGATCTGGATCGAGCCGCGCAGCCGGGGCGGCCAGCCCAGCTGGGGCGCCAAGCCGTTTCCCAAGGGCGAGCGTTCGGGCAAGTTCGTGACGCTGGCCAGCGGGTTCGACGAGGATGGCGATACGCTGCGCATCCGGGCCGACGCCCGTGTGCTGGGCGCGACGCTGCGCGCTGGCGAGAGTCTGGAGCACAATGTCGGCGAGGGGCGTCATGCCTATCTCGTCCCCGCCACCGGGCGGATCGAAATCGACGGTGTGCCGTTCGCGGCTCGGGACGGTGCGGCGCTTTCCGGTGGCCGGACCGTGACGATCACCGCGATCGAGGATGCCGAGATCGTTCTGGTCGATTCCGAATAAGTTCGTTTTTCTCGAAGGGAGTAACTGACATGGCCAAGGTTCTGGTCCTTTACTATTCGTCCTATGGTCACATCGAGAAGATGGCCGACGCCATCGCCGAGGGCGCACGCGCCGGTGGTGCCGAGGTGGACATCCGCCGCGTCGCCGAAACCGCACCGCCCGAGGTGGTCGCCGCCGCGCACTTCAAGACCGACACCGCGCACCCCGAGATCGAGGGTCCCGACGCGCTGATGAACTATGACGCGATCATCGTCGGCACCCCGACCCGCTATGGCCGCATGGCGAGCCAGATGGCGGCCTTCTGGGACACCACCGGCGGCGTGTGGATGAAGGGTGGCCTGGTCGGCAAGGTCGGCGGCGCCTTCACCTCGACCGCCAGCCAGCATGGCGGGCAGGAAACGACCCTGTTCTCGGTCCTGACCAACCTGATCCACCACGGCATGACCATCGTCGGGCTGGATTACGGCTTCCAGGGCCAGATGGGCGTCAAGGAAGTCCATGGCGGCACGCCCTATGGCGCGTCGACCCTGGCCGATGGCGACGGCAGCCGCCAGCCGAGCCAGGTCGACCTGGACGGCGCCCGCTACCAGGGCAAGCGTATCGCCGAGACGGCCGCCAAGCTGTTCGGGTGATCGGAAGGACGGGGGCGCCGGTCGGTGCCCCCGTTTTTTGTGGCGGGCGCCGGGCGTGGCCTTCGACTTCGCTCAGGCTGAACGGAGGTTGGAAATAGGGATCAACCCCCACAGCCGTTCAGCCTGAGCGAAGTCGAAGGCCAAGGGAAACCCTATCGCCGCCGCCCCTTCTTTTTTGCAGGCGCAGGCGCAGCCACAAACGGCACCGGCGGCTGGTTCGCCACCACGATCTTCAACGGATCGCGTATCCCCGGATCGGCCGGGAACTGTGCCCGCGCCTTGGCGAAGACCGCCCGCGCCTGCGCCGCACCTGGCTCTGCCAGACTGGTCCCGACCCAGCGCCAGTGCCACGGCTCCCACTTCACCCGCTGCCTGTTCCCCGCCGGAAAGCTCATCTCGAAGCCGAAGCGCCGCGCATTCGCGATCAGCCAGCGCGCCGCCGGAGACGCCGCCATGCACGCCTCGGCATCCGGGCAGCCATGCGCCGGGCGCACCGCGAAGTCGATCGCATAGCCGGTCGCATGTTCGCTATGCCCAGCAGGCGCGACCGAAATGGCGCGCTCGGCGGCGGAGACGCTGCGGTCGCGGCAGAAGACGTTGCGCTGGCGAGCGACCTCGCGGTGGCAGGACAGGCCGCGCAAAGTGCCGCCCACCGACGGATCGGCCTTCGCCGCATCGAGCAGCCGCTGCAGATCGCCCAGCATCGCCCGGTGGACCCGGCAATAGGGCTTCAGTCCGAATCCGGCGGGGGCGGGCACGATGTCCTGGGACGAGGCGTCGCCATAGGGGAAATGGCCCGCGACGCGGCCATCGGGGCCGGGCGGCGGCAGCGCACCGTCGCAGGACTGCGCCTGTACCGCCACGGGCAGCGTGGCGAACATCAGCAGCGCCAGAAAACGCAGGAAAGCAGCAGGAGCGGTCGGCATGACGCGCGCGCCTCTGGCATGTCGGCGCGCACGGTGGCAAGGGAGCGCGATGCACGGAGATCGCGTTCTTTTCATCGACGGCGAAGCGCTGGTAATCGACAAACCGGCGGGCTTGCCCGTGGATCGGCCCCGCAACGGGTCGATCAGCCTCGAAAACCATCTGGAATCGCTGAAGTTCGGCTTCAAGCGCTGGCCCCATGCGGTCCATCGGCTGGACCGCGACACCAGCGGCTGCCTGCTCCTGTCGCGCAATCCCAAGGCCCATGCCCGTTTCCAGCAGGCGTTCGAGGCGGGATTGGTGGAAAAGCGCTATCTGGCTGTGCTGAACGGCCTGGTCGAGGGGGAGGGCATGATCGACCTGCCGCTGGCCAAGGTATCGACGATGGAGGAAGGCTGGCGGATGGTCGCCGATCCGGCGGGCAAGTCCGCGCGGACCGGCTGGCGCGCGCTGCGTCATGAGGATGGCCGCACGCTGGTCGAGTTCCGGCCCGAGACCGGCCGGACGCACCAGATCCGCGTCCATGCCGCCACCGGCCTGGGGGCTCCGGTCGTCGGCGATCCGGTCTATGGCGCGGGCGAGCCGGGCGGCATGCTGCTCCACGCCGCCAACCTGACCGTGCCGCGCGGCGAGAAGGATCCGATCACCGCCGAGGCGCCGGTCCCGGAACGCTTCGGCATCTTCCAGAACTAGGCGGCCATGCGATGGCGCTGATCCCCGTCACCCGCGCCATCGCGATCGACGAGCGCGAGATCGCCGAAAGCTTCACCCGCGCCTCCGGGCCGGGCGGGCAGCATGTCAATACGACCGACAGCGCGGTGCTGCTGCGTTTCGACGTCGGCGGCTCGCCCAGCCTGCCCGAGGCGGTGAAGACGCGCCTCGCCGTGCTGGCGGGGCAGCGGCTGAGCAAGGACGGCATCCTTACCCTGCGCGCGGATGCCAGCCGATCGCAGGAGATGAACCGGCGCGAGGTGCGCGAGCGGCTGATCGAGCTGATCCGCGAGGCCACCATCGTGCCGAAGAAGCGGCGGCCGACCAAGCCGACACGCGCGTCGCAGACCCGGCGGGTGGATGCCAAGAAGGGGCGCGCCCAGGTCAAGGCGGGGCGGGGGAAGGTTCGGTTCGACTAGGTTTGGCGGCGGGCGTTGGGGCGTGGCCTTCGACTTCGCTCAGGCTGAACGGACGTTGGAATGAGTGTCCAAACCCCTCACGCCGTTCAGCCTGGGCGAAGTCGAAGGCCGCGCGAAACCCTCACCAAACAAAAAACGGGCCGACGATCCCTCGCCGACCCGCTTCCCTGATCCGAAAGGATAAGCCCTTAGCGGCGAACATCCTCGCCCGCACGGACCAGCGCGTTGCCGGTCGCCTCGCGAGCCTTGGCCGTGCCATTCTCGATCTTGTCGCCCGCGCGGTCCAGGCTGCGGTCGAGATTGTCGCCTGCGCGATCGGCCTGCACGGCGGCGCGGTCCCCGGCGCGGTCGAGCTTGTCGCCCGCCTTGTCCATCGCGTTCTCGGCCGAGTTCAGCGCCTTGGCAGTCGCGGCCTCGACATCGTCGGAGGCGTTCTGCGTGGTCGCCTTCACGTCCGAACCGATCGCGTCGGCGGCCTCCTTGGTCTGCTGCTGGCTGTTCTGGCTGCATGCGGCCAGCGAGATCGCGGCGGCGCCGGTCAGGGCGAGGATAAGGGCCTTCTTCATGGCAAACACTCCCGTTTCGAACATATGATCGGCGTGCCAACGCAGACGAACCGTTTCGGGTCCGAGCCGGTCTTCATGAATTCCCTCCGTTGACCGCATATAAAGATATCTTTATATCGTGATCCATGGCCAATGCGCTCGAAATCTTTCGCGCCCTCAGCGATCCGACGCGGCTGCGCATCCTGGCGCTGCTCCGCTCGATGGAGCTTTCGGTCGGCGAACTGGCGCAGGTGCTGGGCCAGAGTCAGCCGCGGGTCAGCCGCCATGTGAAGATCCTGGTCGACGCCGAACTGGCCGAGCGGCGCAAGGAAGGCAGTTGGGTCTTCGTCGCGCTGGGCGACCGCGAGGCGGTGGAGCCGGTGACGGCGGCGCTCGACCGCTGGACGGCGGAGACGCTCGACCCCTGGGTGGTGGCCGATGTTGCGCGGCTGGCGGCGGTGCGCGCCGACCGGGCAGCGAGCGCGGCGGCCTGGTTCGAGGATCATGCGGGCGAGTGGGATGCGATCCGCTCTCTCCATGTCGCGGACAGCGAGATTGAGGAGGCGATGGCCGGGCTGATCGGCGAGGGCGATCTGGGCGCGCTGATCGATATCGGCACCGGCACCGGGCGGATGCTGGAGCTGTTCGGCGACCGGGCGGACAGCGCGCTGGGCATCGACCGTTCCTCGGAGATGCTGCGGCTGGCCCGCGCCAAGCTGCATGGGCGCGCCAATACCGAGTTGCGGCAGGCGGACCTTTATGCGCTGCCCATGGGCGACGGCGCGGCGGATATCGCGATCCTGCACCATGTCCTGCACTTCGCGCAGCAGCCGGGTGCTGCGATCGCCGAGGCGGCGCGGGTGCTGGGGCCGGGCGGGCGCTTGCTGATCGCCGATTTCGCGCCGCATGATCGCGAGGAATTGCGGCAAAAGGCGGCGCATAGTCGCCTGGGCTTTGCCGACGAACAAATGGCCAGCTGGTTCGGCCCCGCCGGGCTGACGCTGGCGGAGACGAAAACGCTGGAGGGCGGCGAACTGACCGTCAAGCTCTGGCTGGGTGTGAAGAAGGGGCTTCGGCCCGTCGAGACGAATAGGGTGAGGGCGGCATGACGAACACGATCCTGACGCGGGCCGAGGCCGCGCTGGCGCATGAGGAACCGCTGTTCGCCGATGTCGGCGGCGATATCGCGGTCAGCTTCGAATTCTTCCCGCCCAAGACGGAGAAGATGGACACGCAGCTGTGGGATGCGATCCGCACGCTGGAGCCGCTGGACCCGCGCTTCGTCTCGGTGACGTACGGCGCGGGCGGCTCGACCCGTGAGCGCACCCATGCGACGGTTGCGCGTATCCAGCGTGAGACGACGATGGACGCCGCCGCGCACCTGACCTGTGTCGAGGCGACCCGTGAGGAGATCGACCAGGTCGCCCATGAATATTGGGCGGCGGGCGTGCGGCATATCGTCGCGCTGCGTGGTGATCCTCCCGCCGAGGGCGCGCGCTTCGTCAGCCATCCGGGCGGTTATGAGAATGCCGCCGATCTGGTGGCGGGTCTCAAGAAGCTGCATCCGTTCGAGATTTCGGTCGCGGCCTATCCCGAATGCCACCCGGATTCGACGGATCAGGCGTCGGATATCGACAATCTGAAGCGCAAGATCGACGCCGGGGCCAACCGCGCGATCACGCAGTTCTTCTTCTCGCCGGAAGCCTATTTCCGTTTCCGCGACGCGGCGGCGGCGGCGGGGATCACCGCCGAGATCGTGCCGGGCATCCTGCCGGTGTCGAACGTCGCGCAGACCCGCAAGTTCGCCGCCATGTGCGGCGCGCGCATCCCCGACTGGATGGACCGCCTGTTCGAGGGGCTGGACGACCATCCCGGCGCGCGCCAGCTCGTCGCCGCGACGATCGCCGCCGAGATGTGCCGTCGGCTCTATGCGGGCGGGGTGAAGGGGTTTCACTTCTATACCCTCAACCGCGCCGAGCTGGCGTACGCGATCAGCCATTTGCTGGGCGTGCGGGGGAAGAAGGCCGAGGCGGTCGTGGCGGCGTGATCTTAACGCTTCGGGGGTAGGGCCGGTTCGGCAAGCTGTGTCGCTTGCGGCTTTCCCTCCCCCGGCCCCTCCCGCCTGCGGGAGGGGAGAGATGAAATGGAGGGTCGGGGTTGGCGACAGCGCATGACCGACGACCCAGGCACGCCCCTCCCGCAGGCGGGAGGGGATGGGGGAGGGCAGGGCCACAGGCAAATCGTCTGAGGCTCTCTACCCTAACGGAACAACCGCTCGCCCGAGCAGGAGCAAGACGATGACGACCCGCGACACCTTCCTGGCCGAAGCCGCCAAGCGCATTCTCATCACCGACGGCGCGTTCGGCACCGAGATCCAGAACTGGAAGCTGGACGAGGCGGCTTATGCGGGGACGCTGGGCCTGACCCATGACCAGAAGGGCAATAACGACATCCTCGCGCTGACCAAGCCCGAGGTGCCCGAGTCCATCCACCGCGCCTATTTCGAGGCGGGGGCGGACATCGCCGAGACCAACACCTTCTCCGCCAACCGGATCAGCCAGGCCGATTACGGTGCCGAACATCTGGTGCGCGAGATCAATGTCGAGAGCGCGAAGCTCGCCCGTCGCCTGGCCGACGAGTACCAGGCCAAGGATGGCCGCCCCCGCTTTGTCGCGGGCGCACTCGGGCCGACCAACAAGACGCTGTCGCTGTCGCCGGACGTGAACGATCCCGGCTATCGCGAGATCGATTTCGATTTCCTCAAGGATGTGTACCGCGAACAGATCGACGCCTTGGTCGAGGGTGGCGCGGACTTCATCCTGATCGAGACGGTGTTCGATACGCTCAACGCCAAGGCCGGGATCATGGCCACGATCGAGGCGGGCGAGGCGCTGGGCCGTGAAATCCCGATCATGCTGTCGATGACGCTGACCGACCTGTCGGGCCGCAACCTGTCGGGCCATACGGTCGAGGCCTTCTGGCACGCGGTGCGCCATGCCCGGCCGCTGACCATCGGGCTGAACTGCTCGTTCGGCGCGGAGCAGCTGCGCCCGCATGTGAAGACGTTGAGCGAAATCTGCGACACGCTCATCATGATCTACCCCAATGCCGGGCTGCCCAACGAGCTGGGCGCCTATGACGAGGCGCCGGTGACCACCGCCGGGCTGGTCGGCGAATGGGCGGTCGAGGGGCAGGTCAATGTGCTGGGCGGCTGCTGCGGCTCGACGCCTGCGCATATCAAGGCGATCGCCGACAAGGTGAAGGGCATGAAACCCCGCGCCATCCCGACCCCGCCGGTCGTCACCCGCCTGGCCGGGCTGGAGCCGTTCACGATGGCGGCGTGACCCGTAAAGCCCCTCCCCTTCAGGGGAGGGGTTGGGGGTGGGGCGTGGCCTTCATCCCGGACCTTTGACTGCCTGGACAGGCCCCACCCCAACCCCTCCCCTGAAGGGGAGGGGCTAGGAACAAGACGATGACCACCAACACCTCCACCAATTTCGTCAATGTCGGCGAGCGGACCAATGTCACCGGATCGGCGGCGTTCAAGAAGATGATCCTGGCGGGCGACTACACCCGCGCGGTGGAGGTGGCGCGCAGCCAGGTCGAGAATGGCGCGCAGGTGGTCGACGTCAATATGGACGAAGGGCTGCTCGACGCCGAATACGCCATGACCACCTTCCTCAAGCTGATCGCCGCCGAGCCGGACATCGCGCGCGTGCCGATCATGATCGACAGCTCGAAATGGAGCGTGATCGAGGCGGGGCTGAAGTGCGTGTCGGGCAAGCCGATCGTCAACTCGATCAGCATGAAGGAAGGCGAGGAGGCGTTCCTTCACTATGCCCGCCGCTGCATGGCTTACGGCGCGGCGGTGGTCGTCATGGCGTTCGACGAAGTGGGCCAGGCCGATACCAAGGACCGCAAGGTCGAGATCTGTGCGCGCGCCTATGATCTGCTCATGTCCATCGGCTTCCCGCCCGAGGATATCATCTTCGACCCCAATGTCTTCGCGGTCGCCACCGGCATCGAAGAGCATAACAATTACGGCGTCGACTTCATCGAGGCGTGTCGCGAAATCAAGGCGCGCTGCCCGCACGTCCATATCTCGGGCGGCCTGTCGAACCTGTCGTTCAGCTTTCGCGGCAACGAGCCGGTGCGCCGCGCGATGCACTCGGTGTTCCTCTACCACGCCATCCCGGCGGGCATGGACATGGCGATCGTCAATGCGGGGCAACTCGACGTGTACGACACGATCGACCCCGAACTGCGCCAGGCCTGCGAGGATGTCGTCCTCAACCGTGACCCGGAAGCGGGTGAGCGGCTGGTGGCGCTGGCCGAGCGCTATCGCGGCACCGATGCGGTCGCCGAGAAGCAGGCCGCCGAATGGCGCAGCCTGCCCGTCACCAAGCGGCTGGAATATGCGCTGGTCAAGGGCATCGACGCGCATGTCGTCGACGATACCGAGGAATGCCGCCAGCAATTCGCCCGTCCCATCGAGGTGATCGAAGGCCCGCTGATGGACGGTATGAACGTCGTCGGCGACCTGTTCGGATCGGGCAAGATGTTCCTGCCGCAGGTGGTGAAGTCCGCCCGCGTCATGAAGAAGGCGGTCGCGCACCTGCTACCCTTCATCGAGGCGGCGAAGGAGCCGGGCGCGAAGGGCAAGGGCAAGATCGTCTTGGCGACCGTGAAGGGCGACGTCCACGATATCGGTAAGAACATCGTCGGCGTCGTGCTCCAGTGCAACGGCTTCGAGGTGGTCGATCTGGGCGTCATGGTCCCCTGGGCGAAGATCATCGCTTCGGCGGTCGAGCATGATGCCGACATGATCGGCCTGTCGGGCCTCATCACCCCGTCGCTCGACGAAATGGTGACGGTGGGCGAGGAGATGCAGCGGGCGGGCATGACCATGCCGCTGCTGATCGGCGGCGCGACCACCTCCAAGGTCCACACCGCACTGCGCATCGCGCCCGCCTATGAGGGGCCGGTGGTCCATGTCCTCGACGCCAGCCGCGCGGTCGGCGTGGCGACGACGCTCGTGTCCGATACCCAGCGCGATCCCTATGTGGCGCAGGTGGCGGCCGATTACGAAGCTGTCCGCAAGGCGCGCGAGGGCAAGGGTTCCAATGCGCTCCTGCCGCTGGAGGAAGCACGGGCACGCGGCTTCGTCGCGGACATGGCGCTGAAGGCGGGCGATCCGAAGCAGCCGGGCGTGCATGTCTATCAGGACTGGGACCTGTCCGACCTGCGCGACTATATCGACTGGACGCCCTTTTTCCGCGCGTGGGAGCTGGCGGGCAATTTCCCGGCGATCCTGACCGATGAGGTCGTGGGCGAGAGCGCCAGCGGGCTGTACGCCGATGCGCAGGCCATGCTCGACACGATCATCGCCGAAAAGTGGCTGACCGCACGCGGTGTCGCCGCGCTATGGCCCTGCCGCCGCGATGGCGACGACGTGATCCTGACCGCCAAGGGCGAGGAAACCCGCATCCCCTTCCTGCGCCAGCAGATCGCCAAGCGCGAAGGCCGCGCGAACATGTGTCTGGCCGATTTCGTTGATCCCACAGGCGACTGGATCGGCGGCTTCGCGGTCGGCATCCACGGCATCGATGCGCATATCGAGCGGTTTCGGGCCGGGCATGACGATTACAACGATATCCTGCTGAAAGCCTTGGCCGACCGTCTGGCCGAAGCCTTTGCCGAACGCCTGCACGCGCATGTCCGCACCGACCTGTGGGGCTATGCGGCAGGTGAGCAGCTGACCAACGAAGCGCTGATCCGCGAGCAATATCGCGGCATCCGCCCGGCACCGGGCTATCCCGCATGCCCCGAGCACAGCATCAAGCGCACGCTGTTCGACCTGCTGGGCGCGGAACAGGCGGTCGGGCTGGAACTGACCGACAGCTTCGCGATGCTGCCGACGGCGGCGGTCAGCGGCTTCTATTTCGGGCACGCCCAGGCGGAATATTTCGGCGTGGCGCGGATCGGTGAGGATCAGGTGGCGGACTATGCCACCCGGCGCGGCATCGATGTGGCGCAGGCCACTCGCTGGCTGCGCCCCAATCTGGATTGATCATCTCGAATCCGATTGGGCTTGGGTTCCAGGGAAATCGGCATTTCATCAGCGGCCCGATCCCCCGGCGGCGTTGCGAGTCCAGGCATCGCCGCCGCGCTTGATCGCCCGGACCTTGTCGCCGCGCGGACGAGGGGGGATGACGATGCATCGGCAGCCGGTCCGTCGGTTATGCCGACCCGCCCCGCATCCCGGCTCGGTGGTGCGCATCGTTATTGGCAAGCGCCGGGCAACCTCGATCAACCATGGCGTTGATCCTTATCAAGATTGCTGAAAAATGATCTGCAATCTATTGTGATTGCGATATCTTTTGGAACGTACCGTTTCGCCGCGGCGTTGGGTTGTTCCATGTCAGATATGATCAGCAGTCTCTTCCCCGCTCAAGACCCCAGTGAGCCGGAATCCGCCGCGATGCTCCGCGCTCATATTGCGGAGGCCGATTTCCCGTGCGTCGGCGCGAAGGCCGCGATGGCGCGTGGGACCCTGGAAATCCTGGGTGCGCGCGATATCGCCAGTGCCTGGGACGACCTGCGCATCCATGATGGCCTGCGCCGTTTCGCCGAGCGCTACCGCGCCGAGCCGCAGCTTTTCCGCAGCCTTGCGGTGGTGTTCGCCGGGCCGGATACGCTCGACGAAGCTGCATTCGAGCAATGGGTCTGGTCGCGCATCCAGTCGCTATCGGACAAGGATGTCTGGCTGGGCCAGGATTGGGACAGGCGCGTCAGCACCGATCCCGACGACCCGCATTTCTCGCTCTCCTTTGGCGGCGAAGCGTTTTTCGTCGTGGGGCTGCACCCGAATGCCAGCCGCCCGGCGCGTCGCTTCCCGCGCCCTGCGATGATCTTCAACCTGCACGACCAGTTCGAGATCCTGCGCGCACAGGGGAAATACGAGACGATGCGCGAGAAGATCCTGATGCGCGACGAGGCGCTGGCCGGTTCGCGCAATCCGATGCTCACCCGCCATGGCGAATTGAGCGAGGCACGCCAGTATAGCGGCCGCGTGGTCGAGGAGGGCTGGCGCTGCCCCTTCCATTATGCAGGCGATACGCGCGAGGCCAAGCCATGAGCGGCCAAACGGTGGAAATCCCCCCGCGCAGCGGCGACGCGTTCCGCATGGCCAAGGGCGACAGCCTGATCGTCATCGATCCGCGCGGGCGGCAAGTGGCCGACCTGCTCGCCTTCAACGCCGACGATCTGGACGAGGTGATCTCGTCGGGGCGTACGCTCGACTATGCCGAGACGATCCGGCTGACGACCGGGCACAAGCTCTATTCCAATCGCTCGCGGGTGATGCTGGAGATCGTCGAGGACAGGGTGGGGATGCATGACTTCCTGCTGACGCCGTGCTCGGTCGATACTTTCGACCATTTCTATCCCGATCTGCCGCGCCATCGGGGGTGCTTCGGCAATCTGGCGGCGGCGCTGGAGCCTTATGGCGTAGTGCCCGACCGGATTCCGGTGGCGTTCAACTGTTTCATGAACGTGCCGATCGATGGCACGACCGGCAAGCTGGAGGTGCTGCCCCCGCTGAGCAAGCCGGGCGACCATATCCGCTTCGTGGCGCATATGGATCTGGTGATCGGCCTGACCGCCTGTTCGGCGCCAGCGTCCAATGGGGGCAGTTTCAAGCCGATCGAGTACCGGGTGGAGCGGGCCTGACATCCTCCCCGGCACGGGGAGGGGGACCGCCGCGAAGCGGTGGTGGAGGGGGATCGCCGCACGGGGTGTCCTTTGCCGATGCCCCCCTCCGTCAGGCCTTCGGCCTGCCACCTCCCCGTACCGGGAAGGACCAGGTCACCGCTTGCACGTATCCGCCGCGCCGGGATCGAGGTCCAGGCAGCGCCCGTCCACACCCGGGATCGGCAACCCGATCGTCGCGGCCAGCGTCGGGGCGATGTCGACCGTCTCGACCGACAGCGGCTGTTCGAACCCGGCCATGCCCTTGCGCCAGAACAGGATGGGCACCCGCCGGTCATAGTCCCAGGGCGAGCCGTGCGTTTCGACATAGCCGGGGGCCGGCTCCTCGATGGTCGTCACACGAGGCTTGAGGAGGATCAGCAGGTCGCCCGAGCGGGTCGGATCATAGGAGGAGCGCGCCTTTTCCTTCAGCGTCCAGGTCTCCGGCGGGGTCGTCGGCCAAGGCGTCGCTGCGATCTCGTCGCGGGTCAGCGCGGCGGCGACCTGCGGCAGTGCTTCGTAGCGGCGCTTGGCCTCGGCCAACACCTTCGCGCGGGTCGCGGCGGGCAATGCCGAATTGACATAGATGTCGCCCTCCGCGCTCATCAGGAGCGGCGGATCGTTGGGCAGGCCCATCGCCTTGGCGATCGCGGCCGACATTGCCTTGGTCTTGGCCTCGGGCGCGACATGGCTTTCCATCGGCATGGCGCGGATCTGCTGGCGTTCGGTCATGTCGTGTGCGCCGTGATCGGCGGTCAGCATCACCTCATAATCCACGCCCGTCGCGTCGAGCACATCGAAGAAGCCCGCCAGCGAACGGTCCAGCTCGGACATCTGGATGCACATCTCGGCGCCCTGGGTGCCCAGCGCATGGCCGATATAGTCGGTCGCCGACAGCCCGACCGACAGGATGTCGGTCTGCGGTCCCTGGCCCAGCTTCATGTCCTGCACGAAGCCCGCGGCCATCGCCAGCACCGCCGCATCGGCGGCGGGCGAGACGCGGAACGCCTTCAGGTCCCCCGCCATGCGCTGGAACCGGCCGGTGCCCAGCGTCTGGCTGCCGACGGTGATCGGCCGGTCGAGCGGCTTGCAGAAACCGGGCAGCGGCAGCGGCTCCTGCGGGCGGGCGACCAGATCGGCCACCGCCTTGCGGGTACGTTCGACCACCGGTGGCACGGCGCGTCCGGCATAGGAGACATAGGTCTTGCCGTCCCACCACCAGATCTCGTCCATCTTGTGGCCGCCCATCATCACGGCGGCACGGTCTTTCCCTGCGACCGAGACGGTGCGGACGCGGGGATCGGCGGTCTTCATCCGCTCGCCCAGCGTCGGGACCTTCAGATGCTTGTCCGACACGACGTAATTGTTGTGGTTCATGCCCGTGACGCTTTCGTCCTCCGAGCAATAAACGATCTTGTCGGGGCGGTTCACCGACTGGTCGACCCAGTTATTGGCGATGATCCCGGTATGGGCGGGGCGATAGCCGGTCAGGATGGTCGAGTGGCCGGGGCACGTCTCGGTCGCGGCATGACTCTGATAACCCGAGGGGAAGACCGCGCCGGTCAGCAGGCGGGCCATGCCGCCGGTGAAGTGGTTGCGATATTGCTGGAACAGGTCGGCCGAGAATTGGTCGACCGAGATCGCGACGATCAGCTTGGGCGGCGTCGTGGGAAAGGGCGGCTGCGGCGTCCCCGGCAGCGTGACGACGGGGGCGGGCGCGGAATAGCCCGGCACGGGGCTGGCATTCTGGGCGGTCGCGGGGGCGGCGAGAAGCGCGGCGGAGGCCAGGAGCGCGGCAGTCAGGGAGTTCATGGGCAACCTTGATGCAAAGCGGGAACAGGGGCGCTATGGAACGCGAAAGCGGGTGAGGGCAAGGTCGATGCGCGGTTGGTTTTACATCCTGATGACGGCTCTGTTCATGCTGGTGGCGGCAGGCCCCGGCATGGCGGAGAGCGCGCCCGCGCCGGGGGCCATCCATCTGGCGATGGGCCTGGTCGCCGAAAGCGAAACGCCGGCAGCGGGCAGCCATACGACCCTGGCTATCGTCGCGACGCCTGAAAAGGGCTGGCATGGCTATTGGAAGAATGGCGGCGATGCGGGCCTCCCGACCGAGGCGCATTGGACGCTGCCCAAGGGCGTGAGCGCGGGCGAGCTGCGCTATCCGGTGCCGGGGCGGCTGAAGATCGCCGGGCTGATGAACTATGTCTATGAGCGGCCCTTCACGCTGCTCGTCGACCTTTCGGTGCCTGCGGGGCTCGCCAAGGGGACCCCGCTGCCGGTCACGGTGAAGCTCGACTATCTGGTCTGCACCGACACGATCTGCGTGCCCGAGAGCCAGACTCTGTCGACGACGATGACGGTCGGTGACGGCGCGATCGATCCGGCCCGGCGCGCCGAGTTCGACCGGTGGCGCGCCGCCTTGCCCAAGCCCCTTGGGGGCGACGGGGTGATCGAGACGCAAGGCAAGCAGGTGCGGATCGCGGTGCCGCTGCCCGCGTCGGTCGCGGTCAAGGACGCCTATTTCTACCCCGAGCGCAGCGGCATCATCGACCATGCCGCGCCGCAAGCGATGACGCGGAGCGGCGACCAGCTGATCCTCGCCATGCCCGCCGCCGCCGTGCCGACACCGGGGCCGGTGTCGGGCGTGTTGTCGATCGGCGAGGGGCAGGGACTGTCCTTCGCCGCCAAGCCGGGGGCGATCGCCGGGGCGAGCGCGACTTCGGACCATGGCTTCGGCGCGATCGCGCTGGCCTTTCTGGGCGCGGTGCTGGGCGGGTTGCTGCTCAACATCATGCCCTGCGTCTTCCCGATCCTGAGCCTCAAGGCGCTGAGCCTGGCCAAGGGTGGCGGCGATGAACGCCATGCCCGGACCGAGGCGCTGGCCTATACGGCGGGCGTCGTGCTGGTGTGCGTCGGGCTGGGCGTCGTGCTGTTGGCGTTGCGGGCGGGCGGGCAGAGCGCGGGCTGGGCGTTCCAGCTTCAGGACCCGCGCGTGATCGGCATCCTGCTGCTGCTGGTCGCGGGTATTGCGTTCAATCTGGCCGGGCTGTTCGAGCTGCCGACGCCCGCCTTTGCCGGGCGCTCGGGCGCGATGGGGTCGTTCGCGACCGGCGCGCTGGCGGCGTTCGTTGCCACGCCCTGTTCGGGACCGTTCATGGCGGGAGCGCTGGGCGCCGCGCTGGTCCTGCCCGCTGCCGCCGCGCTGGCGGTGTTCGCTGGGCTGGGGATCGGCATCGCGTTGCCCTTCATCGCGATCGGTTTCGTTCCCGCGCTGCGGCGGCGGCTGCCCAAGCCGGGCATGTGGATGGTGCGGCTTCGTCATATCCTGTCGGTGCCGATGTTCCTGACCGCGCTCGCGCTGGCCTGGATATTGGGGCAGGAGGCTGGCGTGACCGGCATGACGCTGGGCCTCGCCGCCGCGCTGATCGCGTCGCTGGGTTTCTGGTGGACGGGCCTGCGCCAGCATGGCGGCAAGGGGCGGGCGGGCTGGCCCGCTGTCGTGGCGCTGGTGCTGGCGGTCGGGATCGTGGTGACGGTCAAGCCCGCCGCCGCAGTGGCCAAGGCGACCGCCGACACCGCCTTTACCGAGGCGAAGCTGGAAGACCTGCGGAAAGCGAACCGTCCGGTCTTCGCCTATTTCACCGCCGACTGGTGCCTGAGCTGCAAGGTCAACGAGGCGGCCGCCATCGAGCGGTCGTCGGTGCGCGAAGCGTTTGCGCGCAACAAGGTGGCGGTGCTGGTCGGCGACTGGACGGACGGCGATCCGGTATTGGGACGCTTTATCGAGCGGCATAACCGGGCGGGGGTGCCGCTGTACCTCTATTATGCACCGGGCGCGAAGGCGCCGCAGGTCCTGCCGCAGGTGCTGACCCCGTCGATGCTGGAGAAGCTGGGGGCGTAAGATCCTCCCCGGCACGGGGAGGGGGACCAGCCGCAGGCTGGTGGAGGGGGCTCTCCACGAAACGAGGCCTTGGCGGCGATCCCCCTCCACCCCCGCTTCGCGGCGGTCCCCCTCCCCGTG